>CAZDZP010000243.1:0-4205 GCA_964509855.1 uncultured Anaerolineaceae bacterium
AACGCGGGTGCCTTCCCGGCGACGGATACTGCATGAGCACGGTCTCCACCAGCGTTCCGTCATCGAGCCGGAGGAGGGACTTCGTCGTGTCCCCGTCGTCGCTGCGCAGGGTGGTCTGCACGGCCGGCAATCCGACCACGTGGCCGCGCTCAACAACTTCTTCGCGGGCACCTTTAGGCCATGCGGTGAGGTCCGATATCGACGCGAGACCCTGGCGATAGATGGCCTGCAGCAGTTGGTCGGCGCGATAGCGGGGCAGGCCCATCTCCGTCGCCAACGCGTCGAGTTCACCGGGCGTAAAGTCGAGTAAGCCGGTCATGCGAGCACCACCTTCGGGTCGAGGCGATCGCGTTCGCCATTGAGGAAGTCGCGGCCGGAGATGCGCTTGCCTCCCTGGCGCTGAACTTCTTCGAGGAGAAGCGCCCCACTGGCGAGAGCTATCGCCGGAACCTTTTGATGCACGAAGAGCGTACCGGGAGCTGCCTCACCAGGAGACTCGACAACCGAGGCCCGCCAGATGGCCAGCCGTTCGCCTTTGTACAGGACGAACGCCCCGGGCCACGGGTTAAACGCGCGAACCATGCGCTCGGCGGTCGTCGCGGTCGCGTCAGCGGGGATGAACCCGTCGTTCTTCTGGATGAGCGTGCAGTAGGTCACCAGCGACTCGTCCTGAGGAGTGGGCGCGATCTCTCCCGCAAACCAGGCTGGTAGCGTCTGCACCAGCAATTGCGCGCCAACCTCCGCGAGCAAGGGCTCCAGGGTAGCGGTGGAGTGCTGTCCCACTGCAACTTCGCGGCGGGAGACCACATCGCCGGCATCCATTTTCATCACGACTTCCATGATGCAGACGCCTGTTTGTTCGTCGCCAGCGAGAATGGCGGATTCGATTGGCGATGCTCCCCGCCAGCGCGGCAAGAGCGAGGCGTGAACGTTGACCGAGCCACGGGTCGGAATCTCCAAGACCGCTCTCGGGATGATCTTGCCGTAGGCGGCGACGACGAAGGCTCCGGGGTTGCGGGAACGGAGTTCGTCGACGACGGCGGGAGCCTTCAGATTTGGTGGCTGGAACACGGGCAGCCCGAGTTCGGTCGCAACGACCTTTACACGGGGCGGAGTGACTCTTCCCCCCCGCCCGGCAGGTTTGTCAGGCTGCGTCACCACAAGCGGAATGTCGTAGCCGGCCGCGTGCAATGCCCGGAGGGATGGCTCCGCGAAGGCCGGGGACCCAAAGAACACGATGCTGCGTTCAGCCAGCCGCATGGACTCGTTGTTCATCGCCGCCACTCGTGGACGAAACTGAAGCGCTGGGAGGGGGCGTTCAACATTTCGGGAAGCCGAATCTCAACGCCACTGGTGCGGGCGTAGGTGTAGTTGGTGTAGGCGATCACGATGCTGGGGACGGTGTTGCTCCACACTTCCTGGAACTGACGATACATGTCTTCACGGGTAGCCGGGTCGGTACTCTGCCGCCCCTCTTCGATCAGGCGATCGGCCACGGCGTCGCTGTGGTTGGCGATGTTGGCGCCGGCGCTTCCCATCTGCGAGCTATGCCAACCGAAGTACGGGTCCGGATCTGGACCCTGCACCCAGCCCGCGATGGCCGCCTGGTAGCGCCGTTCCTGCAGGAAATCGCGACGGAGAACTGTGAAGGAGGTGCTCGCGACTGAGGCTCGGATTCCGAGCGGTTCAAGCTGCTCAACGATAAGTTGCGCAACCTGCACGCGTGCTGGGTCATCGTCGACACGGATGACAAAGCGGAATTCGGACCCCAGCCGGACGCGGGTTCCGGTGGTGGCGGAAACAACCCACCCTGCGTCGTCGAGCAGCTGTCGGGCCTCATCCAGGTCCACGCCTTGCTCGTCGTAGCCGGGATCGTAGGCCCAGGAGTGTGGCGAAATGGGGGATGCAGATGGTATTGCATTTTCCCCGTAGACGGCCTCTGCAATGGCGCCGCGGTCGATAGCGAGCGAAATAGCACGCCGAACCTGGGGGTCACCAAAGAGTTCGGCGGCATCGTTGTTCAGATAGAGCGGGAGAAAGGCGCTGCGGGAAACCATGGCAGCGGTGATGTCGCCCATCATCGCGACCTGTTCCGATTGACCCGCGGTCGGGATGTCCCGAAAGAAGATGCCTTCGACCTCGTTGTTCTCCATTGCCCTCAGCGCCATGCCGTATTCGGGGAAGAACCGGAAGCGCAGTTCCTCGATTTGCGGACTCCCGAGGTGGTAGTTTGCGTTGGCCTCGAGACGGGCTTCGCTCGTGCTGAGAGTTGTAATGCGATAGGGGCCGGTGCCAACAGGAGCGGAATTGAAGGGAGCGTCGTAGAGCTCCTGTGGCGAGAGGCCGGTCAAGTGGCGAGCGGGCAGAATCCCGATGGTGGCGTTGCGCACCAGGAAGGGCGCGTTCGCTTCGGGCAGTCGCAGTACGACCGTGCGGTCGTCGGGGGCGATGACTTCGATGGCGGACCACAGCGAAGCGACATCCGAAGGGCCACGGAAACCAACGGCGGTGATTGCCTCTAACGTGAACAGGACGTCCGACGAGGTAACAGGCTCGCCGTCGTGCCAGCGGGCGCCTTCGCGCAGGGTGAAGGTATAGGTTCGACCGCCTTCGGTTATCAGCGGCAGGTCAGCCAGGTCGGGCTCCGCCTGGCCATTGGAACCTACCCGGACGAGGCCCGAAAAGATGATCGCGCTCAAGTCAGCATCGACCGGGTTTTCGGACGTGAAGAGGGGGTTCACACGTTGCCAGGTGCCAACGAGCGCCTCCGTGTAGCTGGTCCCTTGCTGGATGACGGGGCGATCTTCTCCGGTAACGCGCAGGTATACAGCCAACCCTGCCGCGCCAGCAGCGAGTACGGCAAGAAGCCCGAGGAGAATGGGAAGGCGCGACGCGGTCGTGCCGGTAGAGGGCATAGTCTGCCTTCTAGCGTTGCGCCTGGACGGTCAAGAACGAGACAAAGATAAAGACGATGACCAGGAGAATGGTGGCCTGGAAGAGGGTTCGCTCCAGCCCGCGCTTGGTGCGGAAGGTTGAGCCGCCGGACATGCCGCCGAGGGCGGCGCCGAACCCCGATCCCTTGACCTGGAGGAGGACTACCGTAATCAGGATCGCCGACACAAGAATCTGAAGGAAGTTGAAGAACATGCTGATCTACCGTGAGGAAACGAGGACAGGCTCATCGGCCGCCTTCGTGGATGTGATTCCGTTGTAGGACTGCCGAGAATCGTACAGGCGGATGATGTTAGCCGCGAGTTTGGCCGGGTCGTGGCGGTAACGGTTTTCTTCGGCAACAACGTCCGCTTCGACCACACGGACTTTTTCGAAGACTGGGGCAGCCGGGTTGCGAATGGAAACCGCGCTTGAATTCCAGGCCTCCGGGAGTTCGGTCGCGATGTTGTTGTTCGCCAGCACCACGTTCATCATCAGGGCGCCGACATGGGCTTCGACGGCCCGCAGGTGGTCGCTCACGCCAAAACCGTCCGTCTCTCCGTGCTGCGTCGCGACATTGCACACAAAGACCTTGAAGGCACTGGTGCTCTCCAGCGCTTTCTGGATTCCAGGAACGAGCAGGTTCGGCATCACGGAGGTGTAAAGGCTGCCCGGGCCGATCACGATGAGGTCCGCATCGAGGATCGCGCGAACCGCATCAGGATGGGCTTCAGCGTTGGGAGGATTGAGGAAGAGCTCGTGGATGTGCGCGCCGCGTTCGCTGATGTTGTGTTCGCCATGAACCACCTCATCATCGCCAGTCCTCGCCGAGAGCGTCACGTCTTCGAGCGTCGAGGGGAGGATCGCGCCGCGGACATTGAGGACGCGACTCGCCTCGTGTATGGCGGTCTCGAAGTTCCCGGTTACTTCAGTCATCGCGACAAGGAAGAGGTTGCCGAAGGAGTGTCCCTCAAGCCCGGACCCTTCGGAGAACCGGTACTGGAACAGCTTCGACATGAGGGGTTCGGATTCGGCCATCGCGGCGATGCACTGGCGAATGTCGCCTGGCGCAACGATGCCGAATTGCTGCCGAAGCAGGCCCGAACTCCCGCCGTCATCGGCAACGGTCACGATCGCGGTGAGATTCGCGGTGTAGTCCTTCAGGCCCCGGAGTAGGGTGGAGAGGCCCGTGCCACCGCCGATGGCGACCACCTTGGGGCCGCGGCTCAGGATTCGGCGGTTGTAGATGGTGTTCACCATCGTTTCATCCGGGC
>CAZDZP010000244.1:0-455 GCA_964509855.1 uncultured Anaerolineaceae bacterium
CCTCGGATTCCACCGGGGGTTCCAGTTCGAGCACGTCCAGCGCTGCGCCCTGGATGCGGCCCGCCTTCATGGCCGCGCAAAGCGCCACCTGGTCCACCACCGGCCCGCGGCTCGTGTTGATGAGGTAGGCGCTCGGCTTCATCAGCTCGAGTTGCGGCGTGGAGATCATGTGGCGCGTCTCGGCGTTGAGGTCCACATGCAGGGTCACGATGTCGCTTTCGGTGAGGAGCTGGTCGAGCGGCATGTAGGGGCTCTTCGGCGCGCCCTCCGGCGATTCGGTGAAGAGGTCGTAGAAGGCGGTGCGCATGCCCAGCGCCTGCGCGCGGCGCGCAACTTCGCGGCCGATGCGGCCGTAGCCCACGATGCCGAGCAGCTTGTCCGTGGCGTCGTTGCCCAGCGGCACCTGCGGCTCCCAACCGAGGGCTTTACCGGCTTTACTGGGGTCACCGACCAGC
>CAZDZP010000244.1:465-4200 GCA_964509855.1 uncultured Anaerolineaceae bacterium
GCCGACCCCAGCCGCCACTCCGTGCATAGAGCGCGTGGTCGAGCATGCGCTTGGTGAGCATGTAGATGCTGCCAATGGTGAGGTCGGCGACCGAGCCGGTGAGCACTCCCGGGGTGTTGCACACGGCGATCCTGCGATCCGTGGCAGCGGCGACGTCGCAGCGGTCGTAGCCCACGCCCACGCCAGCGAGCACGCGCAGCTTCGGCGCGCCCGCAAAGAAGTTGGCATCGGCGTACATCTGGTTGGAGACGAGAATGCCGTCAGCGTTCGCGACGTGCGGCAACACCTCCGCGTTGTTGGCTGTTGGCGGGATGAAGGTCACATCGGCGACGGCCTGGATGCGTTCCTGGATTTCGGGTTCGAGTAGGACGGATACAACGGCAACGGGTTTGTTCGACATGCGCGCATTCTGCCCGCTTTGCGCCGAGCGTGCGACGGGTCCCCGGCCCGCTACGGATCGATAGCGAAGAAGGCGGGTTCGGGGTCGATCTCGGGCGAGCGCCGCGCGATTTCGTCCGCCACCAGCGCGAAGGCTTCTCCGAGGGCTTCGAAGGTGGCCATTCCGTCGCCGCTCAGATAGGCGATGTCCATGGCGAGTGCGCAGGCGGCAGCGTAGGGCGAGGCTTCGCCGCCTTCGCGCGCGACTACCTCGACCGCGCACTGGAGCCGCACTTCGCCTTGCCGCGCCTGCACGTTGGCAATGGCGAAGCCCGGTGCGCCGCGAATCCAGAGTGCGATGTGCGCCTGCGTATCCAGCAGTTGGAGTGCGAACTGCTGCACGCGCGTCACTGAGGGATCCTCGCTGCAGCCGAGCGCGCCCAACAGCGGTTCGTCCACGCGGCCGAGCGTTACGGCGCGGCCGGCGGCAGCACAGGCCTCGGCCCAGCCAGCTTCGCTCCGCGCTTCGGCAGCGAAGCTGGCGACTTCGGTCCAGGTGGCAACGTCCAACGGGTCCCGTTCTACGTCGGGGGCGAACCACGCTTTGTAGTCCGCCTCCGGGAGGTTCACGCCGGGGGCCTTGCCGATGTCTTCGACGTACGCCGGGACGATCTGCTTGTCGGGCGGAAAGACGAGTGCCACCAGTGGATTCGCCTCCACCTGCTCAACCCGAAGGGTAGAGGCGAGTGCGGCTCCAACCATGAGCAGCATCACGAGGACGACAACGTATTTTCCCACGAAGGGATCATCGGCAGGTTGGGGCGATTTCTGGAAAGGGCGGGGACGCGGTGGGCGAATGCCCCGTGACGCCGGAACGCTGCGCGGACGACTCCTCGATTTCCCGCCGCTTCCCCATGGGAGTGCGACCGGCCGCGCTACAGTTGCCGACGACCACGGGGCGATTCGCCACCGGCTGGCGGTATTCGCCGAGCAGCGGGCACCCGGGTTCCTGCTGCGAAACGCAGTCTGCCGCAAGAAGGGTTAGGAAAAAGTGGAGAGGGAGAACGGAATCGGAAGGGAGGCGGTGGTGATGCCCGCCCCACGTTGGACACGCATGCCAGGAACGGCATATGCTATGATCTATGCCCAATGAAACCGCAAGCCACGAACGCCACGTCCGCCTCTTTCGAAACGGACGCAACCAGGCAGTGCGTATCCCTCGCGAGTTTGAGCTCGCTGGCGATGAGGCTGTCATGAGGAAAGAAGGCGACCGCATCATTATCGAGCCGGTCGTACCATCGTCCCTGCTCGCTTTGCTCGCAACGCTTGAGCCGATCGATGAGGACTTCGAACCGATAGCGGAACTGCCCCTGGACGCGGTCGAGTTCTAGTGCGATATCTGCTCGACACGAATATCGTCTCCGCGCTCGTACGAGACCCGGGTGGCCGCGTGACCGAACAGGTAAGTCGCGTTGGGGAAGATGCGGTGTGTACGAGCGTCATAGTCGCAGCCGAATTGCGGTATGGCGCCGCGAAGCGCGGTTCTCCGCAGTTGGCAGCGCAACTCGAGAAGGTGCTCGGGGCGTTGGAAGTTGTTCCCTTCGAAGAGCCGGCCGACGTGGTATACGGCGACTTGCGAACGCGCCTGGAACGAGCAGGACAAGTGATCGGTGGCAACGATCTACTTATCGCTTCGCAGGCTCTTGCCCTGGGCTACACGATAGTGACCGACAACGAACGCGAGTTCGCCAGGGTGAGCGAGCTGCCGCGCGAGAACTGGCTGCGTTAGCTCCGTGGTGACTGGATGCGATCGAAAATGGAAAAGAGGCGGTGGTGACCGGGCGGTGCGGGGCCTGCGCGGACGACTCCTCGATAACCAGGCCCCCTCGACGACTGAGAAGGACTGACCGCGCCGCTGTTTCCGTTTGAACCGCCGCCGGTCCACCAACCTATATAGGTACATTCGGCGCTCGCGGCGGACCTAACAGGGTGAGGGGAGCATTCTTCCCGAGACTGTTACCCTCGTAACTCCATGGCGAATCACGGTCACTACCTTCACCAGCAAATCGGCTGGCCCGTACTTCTCGGCGTCTTCGCGGTGACGCTTGGGGTGTACGTCGCGTTTGCATCGGCGGGGGCGACGCTGCTTGCTACGCTCCTGTTGCTTATCCCCATCCTGGCCACTTTCCTGTTCGGCTCGCTGCGGAGCGAAGTGGACCGCGAACACCTGCGCATCCGCTTCGGCGTCGGTCTCATCAGGCGGACGTGGAAGCTGCGCGACATCGCGAGCGCCGAAGCCGTGCGCAACCCGTGGTACACCGGTTGGGGCATTCGCTACATCCCGGGGGCGACGGTCTACAACGTCTCCGGGTTCAACGCGGTGGAAGTGCAGCTCCACGGCGGGAAGCGCTTTCGCATCGGGACCAACGACCCGCAGGGTCTGGAACGGGCCATCCGGGCCCGCCTGAAGTGAGGGTGGGCACTTGGCCCGATCCAACCCGCGCGCTATACTTTCCTAACCAAAATGTATGGAAAGTCTGGTCGTGGCGCGATGAAGAGCGACTTCCCAATCCTCCAGCAACTGGTCAACGGGCACCCGCTGGTTTACCTCGACAACGCTGCGACGACGCAAAAGCCGCGGCAGGTCATCGATGCGCTGGTGCACTACTACGAGTATGACAACGCGAACATCCACCGCGGTGTGCACACCCTGGCCGAGCGCTCGACCGCCGCGTACGAAGGCGTGCGTCCGAAGGTGGCGAAGTTCATCGGCGCGCCCGGGGCTTCGGAAGTCATCTTCACGCGCAACGCCACCGAGAGCCTGAACCTGATCGCCCAGGCGTGGGGCGGCGCGAACCTCGCCGAGGGTGACGAAATCATCCTGAGCGTCATGGAGCACCATTCGAACATCGTGCCGTGGCAGCTGGCAGCGCGACGGGCCGGCGCCACCCTGCGCTACGCCAACATCACTCCCGAAGGACGGCTCGACCTCGACCACTTGCGCAGCCTGGTCACGCCGCGCACGAAGGTCATAAGCGTCACCCACGCTTCGAACGTGCTCGGCACCATCAACCCCATCGCCGAGATCGCCGAGATGGCGCGGCCCGTTGGCGCGCTGCTGGTGGTCGACGGCGCGCAGAGCGCGCCGCACTTCCCGGTCGATGTCGCCGCGCTGGGCTGCGACGCCTACGTGTTCTCCTCGCACAAGATGCTGGGGCCCACTGGCGTCGGTGTCCTGTGGGCGAAGCGCGAGCTACTCGAAGCGATGCCGCCGTACATGGGCGGCGGAGACATGATTTCGATCGTGAAGCCCGACGATTCGACGTGGGCCGACCTGCCGCACAAGTTCGAAGCGGG
>CAZDZP010000245.1:0-4171 GCA_964509855.1 uncultured Anaerolineaceae bacterium
TGTGGCGGCGGAAGGGACCAGCGCGGACGAGTTGAAGGCGCTGGGGGAACGGCTCAGGGAAATTCCTGCGAAGAAATCACGGAGCGACCAGAGGTCCGCACCATTGATTCCTGGCCTCCGCCAGCAAGCCGAAGAAGAACACGACCACGAGCATGACCACGACGATGACTAGGAGTGCCGCGTGAGCCAGGTTAGCAGCGAACTCCGGGAGCGCGTGCTGGTTGTTCGGTTCTCGAACCCGCCGCATGGATACATGGATGCCCAGACCATGCCGGAACTGGAACCAATCGTTGCCCGTGCTGAAAGCGACGACGAGGTTCGCTGCGTGGTCTTCACCGGCGGGCTGCCGGGCGTCTTCATCCGGCACTACTCCGTGAAGGAGCTGGAGACGCTTTCGGACAACCTGACCGCGCGCGGCTTCTCGGTCGATACCGCGACAACGGCGCCGGAGTCGGTGCTACACCAGGTTTTTCGGCGCGTGCAGGAATTGCCTAAGCCAACAATCGCCGCGATCAACGGCACAGCCATGGGCGGCGGATTCGAGTTCGCGCTCTGCTGCGATATCCGCATTGCGGAAGACGGGCCGTATTCGCTTGGGCTGCCGGAAATCAATATCGGCATCCTTCCCGGCGCGGGCGGGACGCAGAAGCTCGCGCGGCTTGTGGGCGGGCCGCGGGCGCTGGAGATGATCCTGCGTGGCCGCACAGTGACTCCTAAAGAGGCGGCGGCGCTCGGAATGGTGCACGAAGTTGCGGATGCTGGTCTCGTCGTACAACGCGCCATGGAATATGCGGAGGAGCTGACGCGCAAATCGCCGCTCGCTGTGCAGCACATCAAGGACCTTGTGCGGACCGCCCTCGACACCCCACTTAACGAGGGGTTGGGGCGCGAACGCACCCTGTTTCTTGACGTTGTGACATCCGAGCGGGCGCGCACACTCATGCACGAAATGAACGAGGGGATGCGCGATATTCGCGACCCGTAGACCGATGGACGATGCCGAAAAGGCGCGGTTCCGGCGGGCCCTTCGTGCGTGGTACCGAAAGCAGGGCAGGCACGGACTCCCCTGGCGCCTCACGCGTGACCCTTATGCGGTCCTTGTTAGCGAAGTCATGTTGCAGCAGACGCAAGTGGACCGCGTGGTTCCCTACTACCGGGAATGGCTGGACCGGTGGCCCACCCTGACCGCGCTGGCAGATGTGTCAGCCGCCGATGTAATTCGCGCGTGGTCCGGGCTGGGCTACAACAGACGGGCGTTGAACCTGCACAGGGCCGCCCAGGTGTCCTACGACCGGCACGGTGGGACGATTCCGAAGGACGTGGATTCGCTGCTGGCACTTCCAGGCGTGGGCGCGTACACGGCCAGCGCTGTCGCGTGTTTCGCAGCTGACGCGGCGGTTTCGGTGGTGGATACCAACATAGCGCGGGTGCTAGGCCGGGTGGTTGAAGGCAGGGGAACGGTTGGCGCATCAGAGGCGCGCAAGGTGCTCCTGGTAGCTCAGGACCTTCTTCCGAAACGAGAGCACCGCGACTGGAACCTGGCACTCATGGACCTTGGCGCGATGATCTGTACGGCCCGCGCCCCGCGCTGCGACGTTTGCCCCGTGACCCGTCACTGCCGGTGGTTCAACGGTCCGGACAGCGAGCCGGCAACGCTGGCCCCGCCAACGAAGACACCCAGATTCGAAACAACGGCGCGTTTCGCTCGCGGTTGCATCGTGGAGCACTTGCGGAACAACGGACCAAGCAGATTTTCAGAGCTCAACGCGGCACTCCCGCCACCGCACGCGGCGAAGCTCCCCGAGTACCTGGCCGGTCTCGAGAAGGATGGGCTGGTCGAACTGCGGGGCGAACTTGTCATGCTGCCCGGCGAGTTGCCTACGGAAGGATGAGCATCGCATCGCCGAAGCTGTAGAAGCGGTATTGCTCTTCCACGGCCGTGCGGTAGGCCTCCAGCGCAAACTCGGTACCGGCGAATGCGCAAACGAGCATGAGGAGTGTGGAACGCGGCAGGTGGAAGTTCGTGATGAGGGCGTCTACCACCCCGAAAGCTGCCCCGGGCAGCAGTTTCAGCCCCGTCCAGCCAGCGTAGGGGAGCACTTCGCCGTATTCCCGGTGCACGTGTTCGAGTGTGCGGACCACCGTGGTGCCTACTGCGACGACGCGGCGGCCCTCTTCGCGCGCACCATTAATAGCGAGCGAGGTATCGACCGGGATGGTGACATGCTCCTTGTGCAGCACGTGGTCGCGGGGATCCTCGACCTTTACGGGCTGGAACGTCCCCGGGCCTACCTCGAGGGTGACGTCGGCAGTATGGATGCTCTGTTGTTCCAGGCGTTGGAAAAGCTCCGAGGTGAAGTGCAGGCCCGCCGTGGGTGCTGCCGCGCTGCGGGATTCCCGTGCGTACACGGTCTGGTAGCGACTGGCGTCACCGCTGAAACGCGTGATGTAGGGAGGAAGCGGCATCTCGCCGATGGACGACGGATCGATTGGCCTGTCGAAGGCCAGTACAACGAGATCGTCTTCACGCCCAACTGTGGTAGCGCCAATGTCGCCACCGTCGACCGCGAAGACGAAACGCCTGCCGGGTACCGCCTGGCGGGCGGGACGCATGAGGACTTCCCACGTCGCTTCGTCTCGTTCGCGAACGAGCAGAGCTTCGACGGCGCCCCCTGTTTCTTCACGCGCTCCGTCCAAGCGAGCTGCCATGACACGGGTGTCGTTGCGAACGAGAAGGTCGCCTGGCTGCAACAGTTCTGGGAGATCGCGAAACACGCGATGCTCGATCCGGTAGTCGGCGCGATGCAGCACCATCAAGCGGGAAGCGTCACGAGGCTCGGCGGGTTGCTGGGCGATCAGCCCAGGGGGGAGTTCGAAATCAAAGTCTGAAGTACGCACGCAGAATCGAGGATTGCGCCTTTAGGCGGTGCCGTCTACGTTGAGAATCAGGTACTTGCCTTGAAAAGACGAAACGAACAGCTCAACGGAACAGATGGCAGCGAAAACGTCGAGTGGTTCTCGGTAGAGAACGCGACTGTCGACCGCAGCATGCTGGCTGGCCTGGAAACGCGCACTGCGAACCTGAGCCGGACGATCGTCCGCAGCCTGCACGCCGAAGATGCGGAACTCAACGAAGGGGCCGTACTCTCCGTCAAAGGCGAGCGAGTCACCCTGCGGAATTCGACGGTTGGGTTGGTCGCGGGGCGGAGCGTCGCGTGTGATGAAACGCGCATCGGAATCCTTATGTCACCGGTGGTGCGCGGCGACGTGCGCACGTGGCTGGACCTGCGAACTGCGGTGGCTATTGGGGTGGGGATGGTGATGGGGCGCGCGCTGCTTAACGGCGCGGGGGCGCTTCTTCGGAAAGCGGCACGATAACGGGCCGGTTCGAATCCGCGTCCGTTCGCAGCTGACCACAGGCGGCAGCAATCTCGGTTCCTTTTTCCACGCGGACGGTGGCATTGATGCCCGCTTCGCGGAGCACACGTTCGAATTCGATGACGCGCCGGCGGTCCGGGCGCCGGTACCCCCCGGCCGTGGGGTTTACGGGAATGATGTTGAGGTGGGTCCCGGAACCCTGCAGCCGATGTGCCAGTTCGGTGGCCGCTTCGAAGCTGTCGTTCTCGCCGCTGATGAGGGCATATTCGAACGTGACACGGCGACCGGTCTTGCGGAAGAAGTCGCGGGAGGCGCTGAGCAGGCGGTCCACCGAGTCGGGGGATGCGGTGGGCACCAACTCCTGGCGGCGGGCGTTGTCAGGCGTGTGAAGGGAAATGGCCAGCCCAACCTGCAGGTCTTCCCCGGCGAGCCGCTCAATGCGGCGGATGACGCCAACGGTCGAAATAGTGATGTGGCGCTGGCCTAGTCCGAAGGCACGAGGATCGGTGAGGATGCGCACCGCCTTGATTGTCTCGTTGTAGTTGGCGAGGGGTTCGCCCATACCCATGAAGACAACGTTCGTGACGTGCTGATCGCGTTCTCGCAGGATGTTCGCGAAGTGCAGCACCTGGCCGACAATCTCTCCCGCTGAGAGGTTTCGTTCGAAACCCATCTGGCCCGTCGCGCAGAAGACACAACCCATCGCGCAGCCGGCCTGCGTGGAGACGCACACGGTGGAACGCGGGTGCCTTCCCGGCGACGGATACTGCATGAGCACGGTCTCCACCAGCGT
>CAZDZP010000246.1:0-4115 GCA_964509855.1 uncultured Anaerolineaceae bacterium
TTGTCGGCCACCGTCCGCACTTCTTCGATGACCGTCCGCGAAGCCTGCAGCGCTTCGTCCTGGTGCTGGTCGTAATAGCCGGGACGTGCTCGCTCGGCCCATTCCACGCTGCCCATCGTGGGCGCGAACTGCCGCGCGATAATCTTCAACAGCGTGCTCTTGCCGCTCCCGTTGGGGCCTTGCAGCACTACCTTCTGGCCGCGCTCAACGTGCAGGTTCACATCCACCAGCACAACGTTGTCGCCAAACTCGTGGCCAACGTGCTTCACCATCAACACGTCGCGCTCCGTGCGACCGCTCGAGTTGAGCTTGAAGCTGACTTCCGAATCCTTCCGCGTCCGCTCGATGCGCTCAACCTTCGCGAGCGCCTTTTCCCGGCTCTGCACCTGCGTCGTCTTCGTCGCCTTCGCGCGGAAGCGTTCGATGAAGCGTTCCTGCTTGTCGATGAAGCGTTCCTGCCGTGCCGCCGCCCGGTCCTGCTGCTGCAGCTTGTCGGCCTTCTGGCGCTGGTATTCCGTGTAGTTCCCGGTGTAGCTGTCCACCTTGCCGTCGCGGAGGTCGAGAATCCGTTGCGCCACAAGGTCCAAGAAGGGACCGTCGTGCGTCACCATCAAAACCGTGCCGGGGTAGTCCATCAGCTCCTGGGCTAGCCATTCGCGCGTCTGCACGTCCAGGTGGTTCGTCGGTTCGTCCAACAGCGCGTTCTCCGGCCGCCGCACGAGTATCTTCGCCAGCGCGATGCGCATCTGCCAGCCACCGCTGAACTCGCCGCAAAGCTTGTCGCGGTCCTCGGCTTCGAAGCCCAGCCCGTTCAGCACACGCCCGATCCGCGACTCAATGCGATAGCCGTCCATCGCGTCGAAGCGCTCGAACAGCGAAGCCTGCTCGTCGATGAGCGCGTCGAGGTCGCCGTCGCCGGATTCGATGCGCGTGGCGATGGCAGCGATTTCCGCCTCCAGCCTGTGCGCTTCCGGGAAGGCCAGCCACAGTTCTTCGAGCAACGTGTTGTCCGGTTCAAGCCCCGCTTCCTGCCGCAAAAAGCCCAGCGAGCCGCCGCGAAACCCTACGGAGCCACCGTCGGCCGCGTAGTCGCCGGCGATGCAGCGCAACAGCGTGGACTTGCCACCGCCGTTAGGACCCACCAGCCCGACCTTCTCGCCATCGCCCACAACGAAGTTCGCCCCCTGGATCACGTCCACGGGACCGAAAGATTTCACAAGGCTGTCGGCAAAGAGCATAAGTACCAGTATTGGGTCCGTGGCGTGAAGGGAGAAGGGCGGTGCGTGCGGCACCACACGTTCGATCACGCAGGCGCACCAGCGATTCGCGATATCAGATGGGTGATGGGAGACTGGGGCGCGGACTAATCGTCGCCGAACGCGCTACCCAGGTAAGGCTTGTCGTATTCCACGAAGGGCGGCCAGAGCGTTTCCAGTTCCTTGCGGATGGGGTCGCCGTCCGGAAGGTAACGGTGGAACTGCGGCTCCACGTCGCGACGCTGCCAACCCTTGCCAATCGTGTCGTGCTTAATCTTGTCCTGAAGCAGCATGATGCCCGTGAGCAGCGATTCCGGCCGCGGCGGGCAGCCGGGCACGTAAACATCGACGGGAAGCAGGGTGTTCACGCCGGGAGTGACGCTATAGGCGTAGGCGAACGGACCACCCATGATGGCGCAGCCACCCATGGCCAGCGCCCACTTCGGCTCCGGCATTTGCAGCCAGATGCGGCGCACGGCCGGGGCCATCTTCCACGTGACGGTTCCCGGGACTATCAGCAGGTCCGCCTGCCGGGGCGAAGCGCGGAAGATCTCGGCGCCGAAGCGCGCGAGGTCGTAGCGCGGCGTCACAGTCGCAATCATCTCCATGGCGCAACAGGCGAGGCCAAACATCGCCGGCCACAGGCTCGAACGACGCGACCAGTTCAGTACCTGGTCAACGCTGGTGACGAGCACGTTTTGTTGCACTTCTTCTTCAACGCTGGTCGCGCTGTTGATGTCGTGATTGAGCCCGTCGAGCCGTAGTGGGAGCGGTTGGTAAACCTTGTTCGCTTGTCCTGCCATCGTTTGTTCATCCTATCACAAGCGCGTGCCGCCATCGTCCGCCGCGCACGCATCTAGATCTGTGCTGGAATCGTGGGAGAAACGGGCGGCGCAACCGTGCAAGGCCACGCCGTGCACCTGGCCCCAGCTTGCGCGAATCAGCCTGTCAGCCGCCGCAGTTACCGCCGGCTCGGGTAGTAGCTCCCGTCCTGGATCGGCTCCTCAACGTAGAGTTCGCCGTTGCGAATCTTCAGGTTGTATCCGCAGTCCGGGTTGGTGCACACCCACGCCTTGAACTGGATCGGGGCGCCCTGGCTCCCGAAGTCTGAAAATGGAACGAGATCCCCGTCATGGCACTTCCGGCACTCTGGAAATTCGAACACGCCACCCCTCCAACCACTACTCCGCGAAATCCTAGCAGTGTGCCTTTACCTATACAACGTGCCAGTAGCAGCCATCGAAGGTTTCGAGCCGCGGGAAACGCGGTGGTTGGCCGGACCGGGTCAGGCCTTCGCCGCTGTCTTCACCTTCTTCGCCGCCTTTTCCAGGTCGGCGCGGAGCAGCTTGTAGTCCGCCTCCGTGATCTCGTGCAGGTTCCCCTGGTAGGCCAGCGTCCAGTTCGCGCGCGGCCAGCGCTGCGTCCATTCGAAGCGGTCGTGGTACGGCTCGGCATCCAGCCATGCCTCTTCCGGCAGCGTCACCACCGGCTTGATGCCGAAGCGGTACGGATACAGCTCGTCCGGCTTCTTGCTGCTTTCCCAGATGCGCGTCCGCTCCTCTGCCACCGGCGAGGTCACTTCCACCATCCCCGCCAGCTGCTTCATCCCCGATATATAGAAGGCCACGAAGTCGCCCGGCTGGATGCGCAGCGCCATTACCCGCCGCGTGCTCTTGATGCCGTGCTTCGTGAACCCGAGGTCGCGCGTCGTGTCGAAGATTTCCTTGCCGCCCACCACAATCCAGTAGTGAGGACCCTTCGCCTCCGCCGTTTCGTCAGATGCTTTCTTGCGTGCCGGCATAGTGAACCTCCTCGAACATTCGTAGCGACGTGTCCGCCATCGCCGGCGGTTCAGTCGCGAAACTCCCAGCTACCAGCGTACCCGCGAATCCAAACGTCGTCGCCCACCTGCTCTACCCGTATGGACCGCAGTTCCGCCGCGTCCGCGACGCGTTCGATGCCCGCGCCTGCCACCGCCGGGTTGCCCCGCCCACCGATGATCTTCGGCGCCAGGAACGCCCAGGCTTCGTCCACGTGTCCGCCATCGAACAGCGACCCAAGCGTGGTCGCGCCGCCCTCGGCCCATATCGAAAGGATGCCCCGCTCCGCCAACGCCGGCAGCAGCTGCGCCAGGTTCAACCCCGGTCCGTCGTGTTCGATGTCGATGAGCGTCCCACCGGCCGCCGCGATGTCCCGCTTCCACTCCGCCGGCGCCTCCCGTGATGTCGCCACGATCGTGTGCCCTGGTTGTCCGAACACCTGGGCCGTCGCCGGCACCCGCCCCCGGCCGTCGAGGATGACCCGCACCGGCTGGTGCGCCGCTAGAGTTCCTCCCGGCCGCGCGGTCAGCGCCGGGTCGTCCGCCAGCACCGTCCCGCTGCCAACCAGGATCGCGTCCACCTTCGCTCGCTCCTGGTGCGAACGGTCCCGGGCTGCGTCGCCCGTGATCCATTTGCTATCACCTGTGTTCGCCGAAGTTCGCCCATCCAGCGAGGCCGCGAACTTCGCGATCACGTAGGGCTGACCCGTCTGCCGCTGCTTGAGATACGGACGAAGCTGCGCCACCACTTCGTCGCGGCCGTCGCCCACTTCCACGTCGATCCCGGCCTCGCGCATCGCGGCGATGCCCCGGCCGCGCACGCGCGGGTCCGGGTCTTCCAGTGCCACCACGACTTTCGCAATGCCCGCTTCGATGACCCGCGCCGAACACGGCGGTGTGCGCTTCCCTTCGAACGGCGCGCACGGTTCCAGCGTGGCGTACAGCGTGCTCCCCGGTGGCACGTCGCTCACCAGCGCGGCCGCCTCAGCGTGCATTCCCCCCGGCGGCGATGTCGCCCCTCGCGCCACGATGTGCCCTTC
>CAZDZP010000247.1:0-4080 GCA_964509855.1 uncultured Anaerolineaceae bacterium
CGCTGCAGCGTCTTGAGCGCATCGGGGAATGTTTCCTTCAGGTACGCAAGCAAGTGCGCCGCCGCTGCCGCCTCGGCGGCGTTTCCGAAGAGCGTTGTCACGGCATGTTCGCCGAAGTGGGCGCCTACGAGTGCGTTCGCCTCGAGGTCCACCATTTGCGGACGCGTACGAACCGCGGGCGCGGCGCCTTCGCCAAGGAGGGAGGGGTCTTCCAGCAGGACCTCGGCGGGGCTGGAACGAAGCAGTTCCTCGATCGCTTCCGGCCCGGAGGCGACGCGGAGTTCGCCGGTCGAGACATCGGCGAGGGCGACCGCCGCGATCCCGGGCCGCTCGATGGCGGCGGCGAGATAGGTCGGTGCCGCTTCCTGGAGTGAGGCCGGCGACGTCACCGTGCCGGCGGTGACCACGCGAGTCACGTCGCGGGGGACGATGCCTTTGACGGTCGCGGGGTCGGCCATTTGTTCGCAGATGGCGACACGGTGGCCGCGGCCCACGAGCTTGGCGACGTGCTGGTCGAGGCTGTGGTAGGGGATGCCGGCCAGCGGCACACGGATGTCCTTGCCCATCGGCTTGGAGGTGAGCGTGATGCTCAGTTCGCGGGCGACGAGCACGGCGTCGTCGTCGAAGGTTTCGTAGAAATCACCGAGCCTGAAGAAGAGGATGGTGTCCGGGTAGCGTTCCTTGAGTTCGAGGTACTGGCGACGGATGGGCGTCGACACGATGCGGGGCTCCCGGGGCGTTGTGCGCGTGGTATTGCTGGAGAGCCATTCTAGGGGATACGAACGGATGTACGGGCTGGCCGCGTGTTCAGATTGCGAAAGAGATTGCGGGGCGATTCCCGTTGACAGATCGGCCCGGCTCGCCGGAGACTGGCAGGACAACTGAAGAAAAACAGCGTTGATCGGGAGTAGTACCCCGCCACACGCGCCCCCAGAGAGCCGGGAACAGGTGAAAGCCCGGCGGCGACGCGGCAGGAGAATGGACCCGGGAGCTCCGGCAGCAAACGGCGTAAGCCAAGTAGCTGGCGGCGGAGAGGGCACCGTTATCAGAGCCCGGGCTATCGCGACTCTACGTCGCCGTAGCCTGCAAAGTGCCCTGGCCACCGCATTGATTGCACGCGGCCGGGGAACAAAGGTGGCACCGCGAGAAACCCCTCGTCCTTTGAGACGCAGGGGTATTTTTGTCTGCAGAGCGGAATCACAGGAAAGGGACAGCGCCCAACATGACCACCAAGAAATTCTTCCTGCCCGAATCAGAAATGCCGACGCACTGGTACAACATCGCGGCGGACCTGAAGAACCCGCCTCCGCCCCCACTGCACCCGGCCACGCACGAGCCAATCGGCCCGGAAGCGCTCGCGCCGCTCTTTCCGATGGAGCTGATCAAGCAGGAAGTGAGCACCGAGCGGTACATCGAAATCCCGGACGAGATCCGCGAGATTTACCGCATCTGGCGGCCGAGCCCGCTCATCCGCGCAACCGCGCTGGAGAAGGCGCTCGATACCCCCGCGCGCATCTACTACAAGTACGAGGGCGTATCGCCATCGGGCAGCCACAAACCAAACACCGCCGTGCCCCAGGCCTACTACAACAAGCAGGAAGGCGTGAAGCGCATCGCCACCGAAACTGGCGCGGGCCAGTGGGGTTCGTCACTTGCCTTCGCCGCGAACATGTTCGGGATCGAAGCCAAGGTCTACATGGTGAACATCTCCTACCAGCAGAAGCCCTACCGCCGCTCGATGATGCAGGTGTGGGGCGCGAGCGTGGTGCCTTCTCCCAGTGAGGACACGAATGCGGGCAGGCAGGCGCTCGCCGAAAACCCGGACAGCAACGGCTCGCTCGGACTCGCGATCAGCGAGGCGGTCGAAGACGCGGCCATGCGCGAAGACACGAAGTACTCGCTCGGCAGCGTGCTCAACCACGTGCTGCTCCACCAAACGATCATCGGCCAGGAAGCGATGAAGCAGATGGAGATGGCCGGGGACTACCCGGACGTGGTCGTTGGCTGCGCCGGCGGCGGCTCGAACGCGGCCGGGCTCATCTTCCCGTTCCTCAAAGAGAAGCTGGACGGCAACCGAAACACCCGCTTTCTCGCCGTGGAGCCCGCCTCGTGTCCCAGCCTGACGAAGGGCCAGTACCGCTACGACTTCGGCGACACCGCCGGGCTCACGCCGCTGATGAAGATGCACACTCTCGGGCACACGTTCATGCCGCCCGGGATTCACGCGGGCGGGCTCCGCTACCACGCGATGGCGCCGCTTGTGTGCCAGCTCTACGACGAAGGTTACCTTGAAGCAGTGGCTCATCCGCAGAACGTCTGCTTCGAAGCCGCGACGCTCTTTGCCCGCACGGAGGGCATTATCCCCGCGCCGGAGAGCAGCCACGCTATCCGGGGCGCCATCGACGAAGCGCTCGCGGCCAAAGAAGCCGGCGAACAGCGCGTCGTCCTTTTCAACCTGAGCGGCCACGGGTTCCTCGACCTCGCCGCCTACGACGACTACCTCGCCGGGAACCTGGTCGACGACCACTACCCCGTGGAGAAGGTCGAAGAAGCCATGAAATTCCTCCCGGAGATTGCACGATGACCGTTACCGCCACCTCCCCGCTTGCCACCCGCATCCAATCGATCCTCGATTCGAAGTCGATGCTGCAGCACCCCTTCTACCGCGCCTGGACCGAAGGCACGCTGCCGCTGGACCGCATGCGCGAATACGCCCGCCAGTACTACCACTTCGAAGCAGCCTTCCCGCGGATGCTGAGCGCCATCCACGCGCGCACGGAATCGCCGGTGATCCGCCAGATGCTGCTGGAAAACCTGTGGGACGAAGAGCACGGCGAACGCAATCACCAGCAGCTGTGGCTGGACTTCGCGAGTGCGCTCGACCTGAAGGAAAGCGAAGTGAAGAACGCCGAGCAACGGCCGGAAACGGTGGCGCTGGTGGACCACTACCTCGACCAGGCGCGCAACGCACCACTGGGTGAGGCACTCGCGACGCTCTTCGCCTACGAGGGCCAGGTGCCGTCGATCGCGTGGCAGAAGATCAAGGGACTGAGCGAGCACTACGGCTTCACGCCGGCGCAGTTCGAGTTCTTCTCGGTACACCTCGTTGCGGACCTCGCGCATGCGGGGCATGAGATGGCCGCGATCGATATGGCATGTGAAGACGAAGACGGCGTACTCAACGCGGCGCGGACAGCCTGCGACAAGCTCCTCGGCTTCCTCGATGGCTGCATGGATGAAGGAACACAATGACCGAATATGCCTACCAAACCACGGAATCGTGGAACACCTCGCTGCAACTGGCCTCCACGGTAGGTCGGCTGCGCATCGCTTCGAACCTGAAGGCGGTGACGCAGGCACAGGAAGCGGCCTTCGAAGCCGCCGGGCGCGCCTGCGCTTCCCTCGCTGAAGCAAGCGCGCGGGAGATGGGCGGCCAGGCCGCAGCCTATCGCGACGCTCGCGGCTACCTCGCCCAGGTCAGCGCGTGGCTGCACGTGATTGCCGAACTGACCAACGAACCGAACTCCGTGTTCGCGGTGGAACTGGACCTCGCCGACCAGGCTTCGAAGCAGGTGGCGGCATCGCTGCGCGCGATGGACATGCGCCGCGACGACCGCGGAGGCCCGCCTCGCGGTGGTCCCGGCGGCCCCGGCGGACCTCGGCAGGGCGGCTACGACCGGCCTCGTGGCGGCCCGGGTGGGCCCCCGCGTGGACCAGGGGGTCCCGGGCGTGGCGATGACCGCCGCGGCGGCTTCGGTGGCGGGGGCTATGGCCCCGGCGGGCCTGGAGGTCGCCAATGAGTGACGGACGCAAACGCATTCTCACGGGCGTTCGGCCCACCGGTTCGCTCCACCTGGGGCACTATGCCGGCGCGCTGGAAAACTGGGTGAAGTTGCAGAACGAATACGACTGCTACTTCCTCATCGCCGACTACCAGGTCTCGGACTATGCCGATGACATCTCCCGCGTGCGCAACGCCGTGTGGGAAGTGCTCCTCGACTGGATAGCCGTAGGCCTGGACCCGAAAAGTTCGAGCTTCTTCGTGGAAAGCCTGGTGCCAGAGCACGCGGAGCTCACCAC
>CAZDZP010000248.1:0-4071 GCA_964509855.1 uncultured Anaerolineaceae bacterium
GGGGCAAACGCCTTCCGAAGACGTGCTCGGCTCGGCGGCTGACGCCGTATTGGTGACCGTGGCCGATGCCAGTACGGACCTGACGGAAGCACGCCAACGTGCGGCGGAGGCAATCAGCGCGGTCACGTCGGCTGGCAAACTGGCGCTGGTGCGCGTGAATCACCCGCGTACGCAGCTCCTGCGCGACGACCTCGACATGCTGGTTTCTCCCGGGCTCGCCGGCGTGCTTATTTCGCACACAACCAACCCGCAGGACGTGCGCGACACCACCGTGCTGCTGCGCGAAATCGAACTGCGACACGACATCGAGCCAGGCACCGTTGCACTCATTCCGGTGATCGATACGGCGCGCGGGCTTTTGCGCTGCGCCGACATCATTGAGGCGGCTCCTCGCGTTGGTGGCGTGCTCTTCGACGGCGAAGCCTACGCACGCGACGTGAGCGGCCGCGCTGAAGAAAACGGTCCGCGACTCGCCTACGCCCGGGGCAAGGTTGTCGCCAGCGCGCGCGCCTTCGACAAACTGCCGCTCGTGTGTTCGAGCGGTCTGGAAATCAGATTCCTCGCGCAACACGGGTTCGCGGGTGTGGTGATCGAAGATGCTCGCGTTGCACAAATTGCGAACCAACTGCTGACCCCGGGCCAGACCGCGCGAAAGCGCGCCGAGCGCCATCGCGATGCCTACGCTGCGGCGCGCGCAGAAGGCGCGTGGGTCGCCCGCGTGGGCGCCGAAGTTGCGGACTCGCATTCCGCTCGCAAAGCGGCCCAGGCGTTGAACGTCAGCGAACCGAGCGAATAGCCCGTCCCGTCACTTCTTGCAACAGTTCAGCCGAGCGGCTCATCGCGTCGCCGGCGTCTTTCGCAGCCTCGAGCAGCGTGAACACGTCCGGTTGGTCGCTTTCGGAGCGGCCCGCGACCACGAGGTAGCGCTTGCCAGCTTCCTCAGCGAGTGACTGAACGCGCGAAGTGACCTTGCCTGCGGCCGACTGGCTGTCGTAGCTCCCTTCGCCGGTAAGGACGATATCGGCACGCGCTACGCGGTCGGCTAGCGAAACCGCTTCCGCAACCACATCGAATCCGCTGCGGACCTCCGCGCCGAGGAATGCGATGCAGCCAGCGCCGAGGCCACCCGCAGCGCCCGCGCCGGCGACCGAGGCGATATCGCGTCCGAACACCCGCCGCAGGACACGGGCGTAGTTCGCCAGCGCGTCTTCGATAACGTCGACATCGGCGGGGGTGGCGCCTTTCTGCGGTCCGAAGACGTGGGCAGCGCCGTCCGGCCCGAGCAGGGGGCTGGTGACATCGGTCGCGACCGTCACGTGAACATCGGCGAGGGCGGCTGGTGCTGGCCATTCCAGGCGCACCAGGCCCGCGAGCGGCGCCGCGCCCGGCCCAACTTCCACGCCGGCCTCGTCCAGGAAGCGGGCACCGAGCGCCCGGGCCATGCCGGAGCCTCCGTCGTTCGTAGCGGAGCCGCCAACGCCGATCACCAGGTTCGTCGCCCCCACCGTGATCGCAGCGTGTACGAGGTCACCCACGCCTTCGGTCGAAGCGTAGAGCGGGTTTCGTTCGCTTTCGGAAAGGCGCAGCAGTCCGTTTGCCTGGGCAGCTTCGATGAACGCGGTCCCGTCCACGAGCAGGAAGGGCGCCTGGACACGGCGGAGTAGCGGATCCCGGGATTCGACCATGCGCCTTTCGCCGCCGAGCGCGGCTGCGAGGGAATCAAGGAATCCGGGGCCACCGTCGGACATGGGGACGACATCGCACTCGATGCTGGAGTCGACGCCGACCGCACCACGTCGCATCGCCTCCGCGACCTCGGTGGCCGTGAGCGTTCCCTTAAACTCCTGCGGGCAAATGAGGATGCGCATGGGTCAGAAGCCGTCACGCCAGGCGTAGAACACCGCAAGAATGATCATCGCGATGACGTAGCCGAAGGCGATCTTGCGGAAGAACTTCAGGATGTCTCGCGCCGCACGAGAGCGAAACACCACCGCGGCGACCACGACCGTGGCCACCGCGAGCAGGATCGCAAGGACAACGAATGCCTTCAATGGGTGCGGCTAGTCGCCAGTGACCTTCCGCGACTTGAAACGCCAGCCGTCGGCGGTCTTGGTGAGTTCGTCGTTGTACACGCCGCTAACGAGGATGGAGGGGCCACCTTCGTCGCCCAGTTTGTAGAGCGCGAGGTAGCACTTCCCTTCGGCGCCATCCCCAGCGGCGTCAATCACCAGGTTGTTCGTCCAATGGCGCGCCTTCATGCGGCTCGCAAATCCATCGGCGAAACCCTTGAGTTCGTCAGGCCCGGTGAAAGTGCCGGTCGCCGAGGAGAAGACGCCGTCGGGCGTAAAGGTCTTGGCCCAGCCTGCGCTATCGCCAAAGTCGAGGCAGAAGTTGTAGTTCGCGTAGAGCTGGGTAATCTCGACGCGGTCGTCAGTAGTAAGTGCCATGTTGTGTGTCTCCTTCTTGAACAGTGGAGGCCGATTCTACGCACGGGCGGCGCTGCGTGAAGAGCACGTTGCGCTTTCGGGGCCGACGGCACGGGCAAGGGATTTCGGATAGGATGCGCCCATGCAACGAGGGTCCCGGGGATTTGGACGAATCGCAACGCTAGTGGCAGGAGCGGCTGCTCTCGCTGCCGCCGCCTGCGGAGGCGACGGTTCCGTTGACTACGACGTCGATTTCGGGGACTCCGAATACGACCTCGCGGCCATGCAGATCGGGGAGGGTGACCTGCCCGAGCTGGTGCGCCCGACCGCCAACCGCACCGGGCTGACGCTCGTGGTGGAGGATTCGTTTACCAACGACGAGTGGGCGCACGCTTTCGAAAGCCAGATACCGGAAATCGTTGCGACGCAGAAAGTAGTACAGCTTGAAGCGCAGGGCCGAATCAACGGGCACCTGGCGCTGTTCACCTGGCGAAACCCGACGGAGCATCTCGGGAAAGTGCAGCAGGTGGAATCGCACGCCATGCTCTACCGCGACGCCGAATCGGCCGCGAACGCCATTTCGTTGCGCGCCTGCGGGCTCATCGTGGCCGACAGTCAACCGCTCGAACAGTTCGACGTGCCGCCGATTGCCGACGAATCGGCCGGGTACAGCTTCACCACGCAGGTGGGCGCCGGGGAGTTTTCGCTGGGAATGGCACGCGAAACCGTGGTGTGCGCGCGCACCGGGCGGCTTGTGCACGCCATCGTGCAGTACGGGCTGGAAGGCACAACGAGCGAAGAGGTTGGGGTGGAGTTGATGCGCCGGAAACTTGGCTACGTTGACGCGGCCTTCGAAGGGAAGGATCCCCCGGTAGCCGAGAACTCCGAAGGCTAGCGCCGAAACGCGTAGATCGTGCGCCCTTTGGCGCAGAGTCTCCCACTCTCATCCGTGATTTCGACTTCGATAACCGCCATCTGGCGCCCCTTTTTGAGCACCTTGCCCTCGCTGTAGATGCGCTTCCCCAGCGCCGGACGGAGATAGGTGATCCCCAGGTCCGCTGTACCGGCCGGCTGCACCGAGGGATCGGGGACGGCGAAGAGCGCGCGGAGGATGGTGATGTCGACCAGCGCGGCGAGCACTCCGCCATGGACGCTTCCGCCGATGCCACCGAGCGTGTTCGGGCCGGTCTCCATCACGAGCTTCGCGTAGCCGTCACTGAGTTCGACGACGGAAACGCCGAGGAACTTATGCAGCGGGAACTCGTTGAAGTGCTTTTCGAAGTCGGTGCGGTTGGCCGTTGATGGTTGGGGTTGAGTTTCGGGCATGGCGGCGATTCTACGTGCGGGCCGAAGTGGTGGCGAAGCCGCGGCCTTTGGCGGCACAATGCGGCCACCCCAAACTGGAGCGCGGCCAATGCGCGGAATGACCCCCGAAGACCTCTATGCCATCACCTGGATTGGCGAGTGCGACATCTCGCCCGACGGCACGAAGGTGGCCTACGTGGCCACAAAGATGGACCGCGACGAGGACACCTACCTCTCGGCGATCCACGTGGTGGATGTGGAGAGCGGTGAATCGCGCCAGTTCACGGCGGGGGCGAAACGGGACGGTTCGCCGCGATGGTCGCCCGACGGGAAGTGGCTT
>CAZDZP010000249.1:0-4063 GCA_964509855.1 uncultured Anaerolineaceae bacterium
GCTTCGTGATCTTCGTGCCCTTCCTCATCATCGACCTGGTTGTCTCATCGGCCCTACTCAGCGTCGGCATGATGATGCTGCCGCCGGTCATCGTTTCTCTGCCGTTCAAAATCCTGCTCTTCGTCCTCGTGGACGGTTGGGCGCTCATCATCGGGTCCCTTGTGGGCAGCTTCGGTTAGGAGGACGACGTGAACGAAGCCTATGTACTCAGCCTCGCACGTGAAGCCCTCTGGGTGGCCTTCATGGTTGGGGGTCCAATCCTCGGCGTGACGCTGGCGATCGGTGTTGCTGTCTCCATCGTGCAGGCGGTGACGCAGGTCAACGAAATGACCCTTACCTTCGTGCCCAAGTTCATTGGCGTCTTCGTGGCCCTCATGGTCTTCGGGCCGTGGATGCTCGAAACCATGGTCTCCTTCACCCGCACGCTCTTCGTCGGCGTCGGAACCTACTAGGAGCGCGCGCCGGTGCCCGTCCTCGACCCGGTCTTTGGTTACGCATTCCTGCTGGTGGTTGTCCGCACCAGCACGATGCTCGTTGCCTCGCCGATTTTCGCGCACCGCGGCATCCCGGCGATGGCCAAGATCGGCTTCTCGCTCTTCATCTCGCTCGTCCTCGTGCCCCTCAATGTCTCGTCCATGCCACCCGCTCCGCAGGTGCTGGGCACGCTTGTTGATGCGGTGCTCCGTGAAGCCCTGCTCGGCCTCGCTCTCGGCATCGCGATGAACCTCGTCTTCCAGAGCCTGCAGCTGGCTTCGCGCATCGTCGGGCTGCAGATGGGCTTTGGCATGGGTGGCGTCGTGGACCCCATCACCGGCACGGACTCTGGCGCGCTCGACCAGTTCTACATGGTCCTCGTCGGTCTCGTGTTCTTCGCCGTTAACGGCCACTACATCGTTATCTCCGCGTTGGCGGAAACCATCACCGCCATTCCCCCGGGCACCTTCAATCCCTTCGCGCCCGAAGCGTTCCGTATCGAAGTCATCACCTCCTTCGCGCTTGGATTGATGGTTACGGCCGTTCGCGTAGCGATGCCGCTGATGGCGGCGCTTTTCCTTGTTGACCTCGGCCTGGGCTTCGTCGCTCGCACCGCCCCACAGGTCCAGGTCTTCGTGGTTGGTATGCCGCTCAAGATAGGCGTCGGGCTCATCGTGCTCATCGCCGCCCTGCCCGCCTCGGCCGCGTTGATGCAAATCGTCATCGGTGGTCCCCTTGCCGGTTCGAGCCAGCAATTGCTGGGGGTGCAGTAGATGGCCGGCGAAAAGACCGAGGCGCCAACCCCAAAGAAACTGCGCGATGCCCGAAAGAAGGGCGATGTCGCAAAGAGCCAGGAGATCGTCTCCGTTGGCGTTTTGCTGGCCTTCGCCATCGGGATCCGCTACGTAGGACCCGGCATGGGTGAGTTCATGCAGGAGAGCCTGCGCGCTTCGTTGTCCACGCCGGCCGGTGATGACTTCACAACCGGGTCCGTTTACGAATTGGGCCGCCAGAACGCGACACGTATGGTCCTCGCGATGCTCCCGTTTTTTGGGCTGCTCGCCATCGCGGGTGTGCTCCTCAACGTTGGCCAGACTGGATTCATGCTCACAGGCGAAAAGCTCAAGCCGAAGCCCAGCCACCTCGACCCACGCAAGGGGCTGAAGCGCATCTACGGCACCGAAGGCCTCATGAACCTCGGCAAGACCCTTGCCAAGATGGGGACCGTTGCCGTTGTTGTCGGCCTCACCTTGCGAGACCGGATGGAGGAGATTACGGGCTTCGGCCAGCTCAGCATCCCCCTCGCGATTGGCAGCACGGCCGAAATTGCCTTCGATATTGCACTCCGTACTTCGGTCGTGCTCTTCATCCTCACGCTGGCCGACTTTGCCTGGCAGCGCCGGCAGCACTTCAAGCGCCAGATGATGACGAAGGAAGAAGTGCGCCGCGAGCACAAGGATTCGGAAGGCGACCCGCACATCAAGGCAGCCATTCGCCGAAAGCGCCAGGCCATGCTCAACCGCATGATTGCGGCCGTCCCCAATGCCGACGTCATCGTGACCAACCCAACGCACTACGCCGTCGCTATCAAATACGACCCGGTCGGCATGGCCGCGCCCGTCGTGGTCGCCAAGGGCCAGGAATTGCTCGCGCAGCGCATCAAGGAAGTCGCCCGCAAAGCCGACGTACCAGTTTTGGAAGAGCCGCCGCTCGCGCGTGCGCTCTACCGCTCCGTGGCGGTGGGGGCTCCGATCCCCGCGAACCTCTACCAGGCCGTGGCGGAAGTGCTCGCGTGGGTCTATGCGCTGCGCGAACGCGCCAACAAAATCGGCCGCCGCACGCTCGGCACGCAGGGAGCGAACTAGCACATGGCCGTACAAGAACAACAGCTGGGCGCGCCGGGAAGCGATTGGACAAAGATCCTTCGTCAGCCGGACCTTCTTTTTGCCGGCGGCATCATCCTCGTCGTCGGGATGATGGTCATCCCTCTCCCCACGGCACTCGTCGACCTTTTGCTCACGATTAACCTCGCGGCATCAGTGCTCATCTTGCTCGTTGCGATCTACAACGACGACCCGTTGAAGTTCAGCGTTTTCCCCTCGCTCCTGCTCATCGCCACGCTGTTCCGGCTGGGGCTGAACGTCTCGACTTCGCGACTCATCCTGCTGCAGGCCGATGCCGGGAGCGTGGTCGCGTCGTTTGGCAACTTCGTTGTCGGCGGCAGCATCATCGTCGGCCTGGTGGTTTTCCTCATCATCGTGGTCATCCAGTTCGTGGTGATCACGAACGGTTCTGGGCGAGTCGCCGAAGTCGCCGCGCGCTTCACCCTCGACGCGATGCCCGGCAAGCAGATGGCAATCGACGCCGACCTCAACGCGGGTCTTATCGATGAGAACCAGGCCCGCGAACGCCGCGCCAAGATTTCCGAGGAAGCCGATTTCTACGGCGCTATGGACGGCGCCTCCAAGTTCGTTAAGGGCGACGCCATCGCCGGCATCGTCATCATCATCGTGAACATCGTTGGCGGCCTCGGGATTGGCGTGCTGCAGCAGGGGCGTAGCCCGGGCGAAGCCCTGCAACTCTACGCGCAGCTTACGGTTGGCGATGGCCTCATCTCTCAGCTTCCCGCGCTGCTCATCAGCACGGCCGCCGGCATCGTTGTCACCCGGGCCGCCGGCAAGACAGACCTCGGCGCGCAAATGTTCTCGCAGATCGGCCGCCAGTCCCGGCCGCTCATGGTGGCCGGCTCCATGCTGGCAATGATGGCCTTTATGCCCGGCCTCCCGAAGCTCCCGTTCTTCGCCGTAGCGGGCGGAATCTTCGCCGCTGGCTTGCTCGTCAAGCGCGGTCATGACCGCGAAACCGCCCTCGCTGCCATGCCGATGGTGCCGGAGCTTCCCACTGAAGAACCGCTGACCCCGGAGCGCGTCATCAAGTCCATGATGGTCGACCCGCTTGAGGTCGAAGTCGGGTACGGCCTCATTCCAATCGTCGACGAGCAGTCTGGCGGCGGATTGCTTCGGCGCATCACGATGATCCGCCGCCAGGTCGCGCTCGAACTCGGGCTGGTCCTTCCTACCGTTCGTGTTCGTGACAACCTGCAGCACGCGCCGAATGCCTACGTTGTCAAGCTGCGTGGCGTTGAAATTGCCCGCGGCACCCTCCAACCGGGCCAGTTCCTCGCCATGGACCCAGGCACGGCGGAAGGTGACATCCCGGGAATCGAAACCGTTGAGCCTGCCTTCGGGCTCCCGGCGCGGTGGATCACGGCGAACCACAAGGAACGCGCCGAGCTGCTCGGCTACACGGTCGTTGACGCCGAATCGGTCCTGGCCACGCACATCACCGAACTCGTGAAGCGATTCGCGCCTGAGTTGCTCAGCCGCCAGGACACGCAGAACCTGCTCGAAAACCTCCGGAGCGAATACCCAGCGCTGATTGATGACCTTGTGCCTACAACACTCACCGTGGGCGAGGTGCAGGAAGTGTTGCAGAACCTCCTTTCCGAACGCGTCTCCATCCGGGACCTCGTCACCATCTGCGAAACGCTGGCCACCCAGGGGCGCACAACGCGCGACATCGACCTGCT
>CAZDZP010000250.1:0-4063 GCA_964509855.1 uncultured Anaerolineaceae bacterium
CGAAAGCGACGTGGATGGCGACATCACCTGGCGGCAGGTCCGCACCCCGGGCGGGGAAATCGGCTGGGCCAGCGCGGAGTTCCTCGCGGAGTAGCTGGTGAGCGCTGAGTGCTGAGTGCTGAGTGCTGAGTGCTGAGATGGGATGGTGGCGGCTTTCCCTGCGCATCTCGAGAGGCGCGGCTACAAGGGTGGGCGCGGCGCGGTGTTGTGGGCGACCGATTGTTCCAGGCCCGCGGGGGACGAACCCGGCGAATCGTCCCGCGCCCGGTCGTAAATCGCGAGGATCGTTGCAATGAAGACCAGCAGCGCAACCACCCCCATTAATAGGAAGACGATTACTCCGAACCATCGGACGGCGGCGCCGCGCGCCCATGCGGGTCCATCGCTACTGTCCATATCCGCATCGTCGCCTGCCTCGTCCGTCGTCTCGTCGTCACGTCCCGGCTCTGTCATGTCGCAAGTGTACTGCCGGTCCACGATGCGCACGCCAGCCCGCCCGGCACTCCTCGATGGCCGGTGCGACCTGGTTCAGGCGATGAACCCCGCCCAAGCAACGACGGCGGCGACAACGATCACGTCGATCGCGACGAACCAGTACACCCAGGCCAACCGTTTCGCGAGGGCCCGCTCGTCCTCCAACCTTTTGCCCATGCTGCCTTCGTCGCAGCGCGCCGCTGATGCGTTACAGGGGGCGGCTCGCTGTACTTGGCGAAGCGCGTGGCGCACCATAGCGACCGATGGTTGCCCGCGCGCCCGGCGGTGTCATCGTTTTGCTCAGCGTGCTTCTCGGCTGGGGAGTCGCGGCGTGGCTGCTGGCGAACGCGGCCCCTTCCGCGAATGCCGCACAGGTCCGCAGCGTTTCCACCACCGTCGTCCACCCCACCGGCGAGGGCTGGAAGGGCGTCACCTTCCACATGCTCATCCTTGATGATGGCACGGTCCCCTTCGAAGAGGCGGCCGAGCTCGCCCGCGCTTCCGCGGTCGCGCGAATCCCCGGCGGCATCGAACTTGAACCGGGCACGGTATCAGCCCAGTTCCTTCCGCTCGGCTGGGCGTGGCCGGGAAACACGGTCGGCTGGAACTACAACCCTGCTGGCACACCGGCGCACCTTGGAGATGTGTTCTCCGTCATCGCAAGCGGCGCCTCCGCCTGGAATGAAGCCGGCAACGCCGACTGGCGTTTCCAATCTCCCGGGACCACTACAGCAGAAGCATCCATGTGCGATTCCGAAGCCGATGGCCAAAACACCGTGACGTGGGGCGACTGGACCAACGGTGGCGCTGTCCTCGCGGTCACCTGCCTCCCGGCCGGTTCCAGCGTGACCGAGTTCGACATCATGTTCGACGTGAAGCGGCAGTGGTCCGTTGGAGACGGTGGCGTCGAGATCGACTTGCAGAGCGTCGCGACGCACGAGTTCGGCCACGCGCTGGGCCTCAACCACAGCGCCGACCGCTCGGCCGTGATGTTTGCCAGCTACCCCGCCGGCACCATCCGTCGCGAACCACAGGCGGATGACATCGCAGGGCTCATCGCGGTTTACGGCGCGCTGCCACTTCCGATTCCGACGGCGATACCCACGTCCACGCCCACCCCAACTGCCATGCCGACAGTCATTCCAATCGTTGACCCGCTTGTCGCGAACGAAACTGTGACACCCGTGGCCGCGTTGCCTTCCCCCGCGGCCACCGCATCGGCAGGGATACCGCCTTCGTCCTCCCCGGGATTGCTCCCTCCGCTTGCCACACCGACCCCTATTGCTCCGCAAGCGCCCGAGAGGATCCTCATTCCCGGGCTCACACGAAACTGAGTTTTCCCCTTCTTTGCGGGCGGCAGGGTAGTCTGTAGCTCGCTAACTGTTCGTAGCACGGGAGTGAGTTTGCGCGTCCCCGGGGTTCCCGCGCCTTTCGCAAGGCGATTGCTCGTCGCTCTCGGCCTGCTCACCATCGCCCTCCCGGCGTGGGCGCTTGCCGGTTGGCTCTTCGTTCTCGACCAGGGGACTGTCCGCGCCGAGGAAACGGTGCGCGGCGTGCACATGCGTGTGCTCGTGCCGCAGGAGCAGGGGTGGGAGAGCGTCGACCTGCAGATGTTGCTGCTCGACGACGGCTCCGAAGACTGGGACATCCTGGTTGAGGAGGCGCGCGAAGGAATGCTCGAACGCTTTCCCGGCGCAATCGAAGCCACGCCCAGCGACATAACCGGCCAGTTCGTCACGCTCGGCTGGCGCTGGGCCGAAAACATGGCGCACTGGCACTACAACCCCGTGGGCGTTCCGGGCCACCTCGCCGCTGCCGCCGAGGACGTCTTCACCACCGCCGCTTTGACGTGGAACTTTCCCGAAAGCGCCGACTTCGCTTTTTACTATCTCGGCCAAACGCAAACCGGCGCCAGCATGTGCGACGGCGGCAAACGCGACGGGATGAACGTGGTCACCTGGAGCGACCTTCCCGGGTCCGTGCTCGCCGTCACCTGCGTACCCACGCGCACCGAAGCGGCCGAATACGACATGCAGTTCGACAATGGCCGAACCTGGACCTTCGATGCCGAAGACATCGACATCGACCTGCCAAGCGTTGCCACCCACGAATTCGGGCACGCCCTCGGGCTTGCCCACACTCGCGACCGCGAGGCGGTCATGTATGCTAGCTACAGCCGCGGTACGCTCAAGCGCGTGCTCCAGCCCGACGACATCGCTGGCCTGAAGGATATCTATGGCGAACTTGAAACGCTCCCGATTTTCGAAGAAGTGGAGCGCGAACAGGCGTTTATCCCGGGGCTTCGGCGCCAGTAACGCGTAGGCTCAGGGCGCGGCTTTACCTGCCCAAGGGTTGTCCCGGGGTTACGGTACGGGGTCAACCGCCCATAATCTCCCCACGGCCCCAGCGCATTGGTCTTGCCAGGGGCAACAAAAAGGAGCGCCCGCGTGAAAATTCTCTCAAACAAGCTGCGGTACCTGTCCGTAGCTCTCCTGTCGATCGGCGCCATGGCTTTTGTGGCCTGTGGCGGCGACGACGACGGTGGTAATGGCGGCGGTGGCAACTCTGGCACCGACGAAGAATACGTGACCTACATGTGTGAGACGCAGAACAGCTTCATCGACGAACTCTTCCCGATCATCTTTGGCGCCATGGATGCCGAAGACGAAGACGCGGCCATGCGCGAGGCGATCACCGCAATGAAGGGCCTGCTGGAAGACTACCGCGACGATCTACGTGATGCACCCGTCCCCGGTGACGTTCGGCCGCACCACGACCGCCTCGTCTCGCAACTCAGCGATGCCATCGAAACCCTCGACCCCGACGATCCCGAGTCATTTGAGAACTTTGACTTCGGTGAGGACGAAGAAGAATTCCCGGCTGATATCGAAGAACGGCTCTCGGCCGTCGCCGACGACATCGAAGCCTGTGAAGAAACCGACCTCTTCTAGGCAAGCTGCGAACCTTGGGCCCGGCGCCGTCCCGGCCCCTCCAGGAGTGATCTCTATTGACTAGCGCATTTCGCCAGCGCCGGGGCTTCACCCTCTTGTTGCTTCCCGCACTGCTCGCCACTGCCGCCTTCGCGCTTGTGGCCTGCGGTGGCGGTGGCGACGAACCGTCCGATGAGGACTACGTCCGATCCGTGTGCAACGCTGGCAAGGAGTTTGGCGAAGACGTCCAGGAGCTGATCGCCGAAGCCGACCCGGCAGACGAAGAGGCGCTGGCGGAAGATTTCAACGACTTGCTCCGCGATTTCGTCAATGACATCCGCGACGCCAACCCGCCGGAAGACGCAGAAGAAGGACACAACTCCCTCGTCGCCTCCCTCCAGGCTGCTGTGGACGCCGTCGACGAACAAGGCATCGAAGCGCTCTTCAACTTTGAAGAGCCGGAGATCCCGCTCCCAGCCGACGTCTCCGCTCGCCTTGCAGAGGTCGCGGAAAACACCCCGGAATGCGTCGACGCCGGCGACCTCTTTTAGCTCACCGGCTCACGTATACACCCACCAATACAGGGGGACAGGCAACTGTCCCCCTGTTCTCTTTACCCGGCATACCCGGCATCGCCTCACTCCATCGAACGCAACGCT
>CAZDZP010000251.1:0-4054 GCA_964509855.1 uncultured Anaerolineaceae bacterium
TGGACACCTGCTTGGGCATGGGCCTAATCCTGCCATGCGGCGGGCAAACGTGGGAATAGCCCGCGACGCTCGTCAAACGGCTGCTTGCTCGGATACAAAACGAGGGCCCCTAATCGGGACCCTCGTTTTCGCTGGGTCATTCGTGTCCGTCGCACGTGTTTAGAGGAACGGGACGAAGGAACGGATAGTGGCCATCACGGAACTTCGCGAGCGAGCATGCGACTCTTTCCGAGCCTCTGCCTTCTCGGCTGCTTCCAGCCGGGAAAGCTCGCGCAGCCAGTGGCTGTTGCGGTCAAATTTGCGAGCGATGGCTAACTCCTCGCTGCGGCTAAGGATTGCCTGGAACATCAGGTGAAACACGGTGCCCTCCGAAGGCGAATCACGGCTCCGCCCGGCTCGCCTTGTGCGTACGGCCGAAGGAAGCCCGAATGTCGGACGAACTGGTGGTCGGCTGGCCTGGACTCGATCGCAGGCGTTTGGTTCGTGAACGTGGCTGTGCCGGGACCCGGATCAAAAAAGCCGTACCGGCGTTGGCGGTACGGCTCGGATGCCCTGGGGGAGTCGCCTACCCCTGGTCCGATCGTCCGCCAGCGAATGCTGTGGTTGGAATGAGCATGTTGTGCGAGCGTTGTTCAAACATTGCTGGCTCCTCTCTTGCACTGCCGACTGGCTGGTGCAGCGTCGTGCGGGTAGTTCTTCCCGTTCCTTCTTCGGCTATAGTCGGCCATCGCGACTTGGCGAGAATCACCCGATTGGGGGATTGTTGCCCCTACGTCTCGCTCACCGGACGAACTAGGTTTTGAAGGGGTTTTCTTGGCCCTGGCCGGGCAAATCCTCGACTTCCGAGTCCAGGCCGAGAAGCCGCAGACGTGCCGCGTCGTAGAGGTCCTTGCGGCGCGCCTCGCGCGTCAGGAGAGCCTTCAGCTGGTCGGGCCGAATCTGCTCCCCGTCGAGAAACACGCGGTGCAGGTGGTCAACTTGCTTTCGCCATTCGTCCCACGCCTTCTGGTACGCGGCTTTCGTATCTTCGTCGGCGAACATGTGGACCCTCCGCTATGCATAGGTGCGGGGTTCGTTCGGCAGAGACCGTTCCTGGCCATGCCAATTCGGGTGGCGTGGAGCCCGGGAAAAGGCAAGGCCCGGGTTTGCCGGGCCTGCACGATCTCGCGTGGTAGCGCATAGGGGATTCGAACCCCTGATCTCCGCCTTGAGAGGGCAGCATCGACGCCACTTCCCGTCCTTAGCAGGCCTGTCATCTTCCTTCAGCGTATCTTACTTCGCGGCTTCCTTCTGCGCCGTCCGCTCAGATCACCATGCGGGCACCGCCGTTGGGACACCATTCGGGTCACCAAACCAACGTCCCCCGCTAGCCCCAGAAACGCGCCGATTTACCAACTCAGGGAGCGCTGCCTCCTGACTGAGGTCTAGTTGGCCAGGCCCCTTGCCTTGATGGAGCCGCCGCTGGTGAACCGTGAGTTTCCGGGGACTCTGCCCACCGCTCTCTAATGACCGCACGGATGAGCAGCGGCGCTGGGACAAACTGAGATACATAAGGATGCTGAACGCGTGAAGATCGCACCGTGGCCTACGACGATCTGTCGTGGCTAAACGATTGGCTTGGCGCGCGTGTGCCGCTGCCTGCGGCGGATTCTAGCTGTGAAGGTGTTGAAAGCCGCCTCGGCGTCAGCGCGGGTCTCGGCCATCCAGACCTGGTGGAGGTCATCCTTGGCCCGCGCCTGGATGCCTTTGGGAAGCTTATCGAGGACGTTGCCGCTCTTGTGCATCCAGCAGCGTTGCTCCCTGGTTGAGGGGAAGACCTTGCGCAGGGCTGCCCAGAAGCCGAGCGCGCCATCACCCACGGCCAGTCGCGGCGGCACCTGGAGCCCCCGGGCCTTGAGGCTGGTGAGGAGTTCGTGCCAGCTCTGCTCGCTTTCCCGGAAGCCGTCCTGGACGGCCACGAGTTCCTTCTGGCCGTCTTTGGTGGCTCCGATGAGCACGAGGATGCACTGGCGGTCATCGTTGTCGAGGCGAATGGTGAAGTAGATGCCGTCCGCCCAGAGGTAGACGTACTCCTTCGTCGAAAGGTCCCGCTGCTGCCACTGCTCCAGCTCGCGCTCCCACTCCTGCTTGAGTGTGAGGACGACACCTGCCGAGAGGTTGGCGGCATTGGTACCGGCCAGCGCTTCGAGTGCTTCACCCATGTCGGCGGCGGAGATGCCTTTCAGGTAGAGCCAGGGGATGAGCGTGTCGACCGAGGCTGAGCGTCGCAGATAGGGCGGCAGGATCTGGGAACGAAACTGGACACGGTCAACAGCGTCCTGGCCCGCCCGGTCGCGGACTCGTGGTTGTTGAACCTCCAGCGGACCCGCTCCCGTATATCTGCTAGCGCGCATTTGGGCCTCAGCTCACCACGTCACGCTGCGAGTGGTCATGGAAAGCGGCAGCCACGACGGTTTGATTGAAGCGGTGAGGCAGGGAATCGGACTGGCCTTTGCTGGAGGGCCGGCGGTCGTACGCGAGTTGCGAAATGGCGGGCTGGTCTCGATTCCTGTGGAAGGCGCGCCGCTCACTGTTCCCCTTTACCTAGCGCACCGACTAGATATCCACACGGCTGGCAAAGTGAGGTTTCTTCGATGCCTCGCAGAAGATCGCTGGCGAAGGCATATTCCAGATTTCGACCTGCATCCGAACTCGCACAGTGGCACCAATAATCCGATAGAATCCTTGAGCGAGAATTCCAAGCAGGCTGCTGAAGAATTGGAGATCTGGGCTGAGCCGTTCAAGATCGACGAGATAGAGAGCGTGGGGGACGGAAGAGGAAGGCAGGTGCGCGGCGGCCGGCCGTCCAAGAGCCTCTGACGGGCTTGTTGGTTCGTCCCTCGCCGCTTTGGAGAGGCTCCGCCCGGGTGCCTACGAGGCGGCCTGTTCAAGATTGGCTATACGTGAGATGTTGTAGGCCGCGAAGGCGAAGCAGGCCCACATGCCGTTTCGCTTTGACCCGATGTAGCGCAATTTGCGGCCACCAGCAGTGCTCTTGAGCCAGCCGAACCGCCACAATGAGTTTCTGCTCTTGCTGAAGAAACCCGAGAAGCAGACGGACAAAGCGCCCGACCTGCACATCATCGTCGACAACTACGCCACCGATAAGCATCCGGAAGTGAACGCCTGGCTCGAAGAGCATCCGCGCGTCCATCTGCACTTCACGCCCACCTCCGCGTCTTGGGTGAACCTCGTCGAGCGGTTCTTTGCCGAGCTAACAGACAAGGCCATCTGGAGGGGAAGGGAAGCTTCAAGAACGTCCGCGAACTGGAGGCCGCCAGCCGGACCTTTATCAAGACGTGCGACCGGGACCCCCGACCCTACGTCTGGAACGCGGGCATTGCCAGCATCGTCGAAAAGGTGGCCCGCGCCCGTGAGGCACTGGACTGCCTCAGCAAAAGTGACGCCAATTCGGACTCAGTACACTAGACGCTGTCCGAACCCAAGCACGGCGTTCATCGGCGTCCGTAAATCGTGGCTCATCCGTGAGAGGAACTCGCTTTTTGCGGCGCTTGCTCGCTCAGCTTCCTGGATGGCGTCTCTGAGCTGCGTACCAACCGTGCGGAGTTGCCGGCTGATCTGGAACTGGTCGCGCTGGGCAACCGCGTGGCGTAGGGTCGCAGCTAGGAGCCTGCCTCTACGTGATCATGGACATCCTCCACACCCACAAGCACGCCCGCCTCAAGGCATTCATGGCCGCGCACAACATCGAGCCCGTCTACACGCCGACCTACGCGAGCTGGCTGAACGCCATCGAGGAGCACTTTGGTCCGCCAAAGAGGTTCGCTATCGCAGGCACCGACGACCCTTCGCACGAACATCGTCGCCGGCGCATCGCCCGGTACTTGACCTGGCGCAACCGCAGCAAGAACAGCCACAATGCCGCTCTCGCGATGTTCTCGCGGACTACGTTGTGTCGGCACTAGCAGTCGGCGCTGGTGGCCTGGCCAGCAGGAAGAACAGGGATCCAGCCCCACACGCGACCGCTAGGATGAGGAAAGCGAGCCGATAATCG
>CAZDZP010000252.1:0-4038 GCA_964509855.1 uncultured Anaerolineaceae bacterium
GCATCGTTAACAACGGCGATGGGATGTATGTCCCCCTGGAAACGTTCCAGGATGTGCTGGGGCGCGACGACGCCAACGGGTTCTGGCTCGTCGCCTCCGATGGGGACCGGGCGAACGTTGACCGCCTTGCCACTGCCGCGCAGGACGCCCTTGCCGCCGCCGGCTATCCCGTGTCCGTCGACATCCGCTACGTCGAACGCCAGGCCAACATTGAAAACAACGAAACCCTCGTGACCGTGCTCGCGGCCATGGGCATCCCCATCGTGATCATCGGTCTCATCGGGCTCGTGAACATGATGACCATGAACGTCATCGAGCGGACGCGTGAGATCGGCATTCTCCGCTGCATCGGCGCCCGTTCAGGCGATATCAGGCGCATTTTCCGCACCGAAGCGCTCGCGGTTGCGGCGCTTGGCTGGTTGATTGCGGTGCCGCTCGGCTGGCTCATCGGCAAGTCGCTCGTGCAGATCGTCAGTAACCTCTTCAACTTCGGGTCGATCCCCTACGTGTTCCCGCTGTGGTATCCGCCCATCGCGCTGCTCGTCACGCTCGGGCTGGCGTGGGTCATCGTCATCCCGCCGCTACGGCGAGCAGCACGGCTTCGCCCCGGCGATGCGCTGCGCTACGAGTAGCCGCTAGCCGCCCTTCAGCCGCTCTTCAGCCGCTCCAGCGCCGCCCACGTCGCCGCGTCGACGGGAATCCAGTCCATAAAGTAGAGGCCATCCCGTTCGCTGCAGATGCTGGAGGCCCATTCGAAACGCATGAGCCCAGCTTCCGGGTGGTCCAGTTCGACGGGCACCGTCCAGCGGCGCTTCGGCGAACGTGGCTCCACGCTTTCCCAGAGCCGCAGCAGCCCCGCCACGAACTCGGGCGCGCCCTGGAGGTAGCGCTTCATCACGGCACCGAAATAGGCACTGGAACCTTCCGGGCGTGTTTCCGCGCCGCGGAGGTGGCCCTTCATGATCCCTATGCCCACACCCACCACTTCGTCCCAGTTCTTGATGCGCCCACCGACGTTGGGGTCGCTCGCCAGCGTCATCACGTTGCTCTCAACCGGTTCGCCCACGTGTTCCGGCCCGACGTTGCGCCACAGGCTGCGGGCGGGCGCGTTCGTGGCCAACACCTCCATCAGGTCGTTGTTGACGTGCGCGGGCCATGCGTAGCGGTCTATCTCCACCTGCGCTTCGGTGAGTGTGAAGTCGTTGTCTTCGTTCGTGGGGCGTAGCAACTCGCTATCGGTCGCGTACCCCGCATCTTCGAAGATGGCGTTGCGCTGCGAGCGGTCGAGCTTCAGTTCCGTTGCCAGCACCGCCAGTGTTTCGCGCGTCGCCTTCCGGCGGCCGATTTCGTAGGCCTTGATGGTCTCCGCCGAAAGGCCGGTCCGCGATGCCATCTCGGCCCGTGAAAGCCCCTCGGCGCGGCGCCACTTCCGCAGGTCAGCCGCCCAACCCGGTATCGATTCGCTCATGGGTACAGAATGTACACGATCGATGTTTCGGGAAGTCGTGTCAGCACTCCGTTCCGTTCCAGCGGTTGGCGTACAGTTCCGCTGGTGGGAATGCGAAGGGCCTGTTTGGTGTTGGCGGGGGCAACTCTGATCAAGCTTGCCGCGTGCGGTGGCGAACCCGAAGTGACCACACCGTCAGCCACCGGGGCGCTGCCAACGGCGACCGCAACGGCAACGGCGACTCCCTTGTCCGCGCCTACCGCCCCTCCTACGCCGCCATCGCCTACGGCAGTTCCCGAGCCTGCCGCAGCCACGCCAACGGCCGATGTGCCACCCCCTTCCTCCGTCACCGCGGCATCCACGCCAATCCAGCCGTCGGCCACGCCAACATTAGTCCCTGCGACCAGCACCCCAACACCACCCCCGCCGCCGACCGCCACGGCGACCCCTTCCCCGACACATCCCGGCATTGGCCAATCTCCACCCGACGACGACACAAACGCCACCTTCCTGCTCACGCCCGGCGGCGCCTCACAAACCGCGACCGGCGAGGTTTCGTACCCCCTGGGGGACACCGTCGATCGCATCGTTTATGTCCTCGAAGGGGTGGACGGGGACGGGGCCGCGCCGGCGCTGCAACTCGCCGTTTCCTGCCGCTTCTTTGGCGACAGGCAGTTCATCGTGCGGGTCGATGGAGAGTCCTTCACGCGTGCTTGCGGCACCACTATCGAGATACCGCTGCAGGCTCGAATTGAGGCCGGTCTGAACAGTGGTCTCATCGCCATTTCGGCGCCCGGGCTAGGCCCCACAAGGGTGGAATGGACCATCACCGCAACGATGCTCGCGCCGCGGTAAAGCAGGGGTGTGAAATGGATCAACAAAGCGGGCAATTTCCGGGTCCTGCCATTAACCTTTCCATGCCCGGGGCGTTATAGCTGGTACAACGGCAGGGAACTGCCTATCCTCGTGAAGGAGGGGTATCGGACAGCAAGCCCCGGCATTGGCCGAGGGGGATTACGTGGCGGGACTCTCGGTCGAAGAACTCGTACCGGAATTCGACGAGCAAGCAGTCGTCGAAGCGGCGAAAGAGGGCAGGAGCGATGCGCTCACGACCCTCTATGAGTTCTACTTTCCCCGAGTCTATCGATATGTCGCAGCCCGGCTGGGTAGCGGAGAAGATGCAGAAGATGTCACCGAGGAAATCTTCCTCAAGATTATCGACAACATCGGCTCCTTCTCCTTTCGTGGTCTCCCCTTTGGTGCATGGGTTTTCCGCATCGCCCGGAACGAAGTCGTTTCCCACGTGCGCAGGCAACGCTACCGCGGCGCCACCACGCAGCTCAACGACTACATACCGGATGACTCGTTCGACCATGTGGCGAACGCAGAACGCCAATCGCAACTCGACGAGGTGCGGCAGGCAGCGGAAAAGCTCCCCGAGGCTCAGCGCCAGGTAATCGCCCTCCGTTTCGGCTCCGGTCTCACCGTCGCCGAAACGGCAAACGCCCTTGGCAAGTCCGAAAACAACGTGAAAGTGCTACAGCACAAAGCCATCGCAAAACTCCAGAAGCTGGTGCGCCGCTCATGAACGTGAACCCGTTCGCCGCCCGCCCTTCTGAACGCGACCTGCTCTTCGCCGAAGCGCAGGCCCTGCTCGACGATGGCCTCGATCTCGACTTTGTGCTGCAACTCTATCCCGAAGACGCCCCCTGGCTTGGCCCACTCCTCGATACCAGTTCATTCGTTATCAACGCAACGCGCGCTGAAGAGCCCAGCTTCTACTTCGAAGCCTCGCTCAAGCGCCGATTCGTTGAAGCGGGCAAAAAGCGCGCCCGCGAAGGCGTGGCCCGCGAACGCTTCGTTCCCGCACCCGCCGCTCCGAGCGGCCTCGGCATGGTGCGCACCATGGCGGCAAGCTTCGCCGTGGTTAGCAGTGCCGCCGCTGTTGGCGTCGTCATGCTCGGTTTCGCCACCGCCGGTAGTGCATCCCCTGGCGACTGGAACTACGCCTTCAAGCTCGCGGGCGACCGCGTCGAATACACCTTCGCGACCAATGAACAGCGCGTGAGCATCGACCTGCGCCACAAGCAGGAAAGCGTCTACGACGTGCAGCAGAGACTCGTGAAGGGCCAGGCTTCCGAGCGCGATATCCAGCGGCTGAAGACAGACCTGCAGGAGATGGCTGCAATTGGCGAACAGTCGTCGCTCGACCCCGGCCAGCGCGCTTCGCTTCGCGCCGCGGGCGAAAGCTCGGTCGAAGTGCTGAATACGGTACGCGAACGCCACCCGGAACTCGTCCCACAGATCGAAGACACCATCGCTGTAGCCGCGAGCCTTGGCGGTGGCGTGACAGCGGTTGCCGAGCCAGATCCGACTGCCGCCGACCCAACTGCGGTTCCGACCGTGGTTGCTGACACACCTGTACCGGCCGCTACCGAAACGCCAGCGCTGTCGACGCCGACCGTCGATCCGACGACGACGGCGGAGCCGACAGCTACGCCAACCCCCAGCCCAACTCCTACCGAAACCCCGGGCACCACTCCAGAACCAACCGCCGAAGGGGATGACGACGACGATGAACCCATCGCCCT
>CAZDZP010000253.1:0-1599 GCA_964509855.1 uncultured Anaerolineaceae bacterium
GTTGAAGCCAAGGAAGGCGTCCGCGTCCAGCGCGAATCCATCACCTACGCCACCATCACCTTCCAGAACCTCTTCCGCCTCTACGACAAGCTCGCCGGAATGACCGGTACCGCCGAAACCGAAGCCGAAGAATTCGCGAAGATCTACAAGCTCGAAGTCGTCGCCATCCCAACGCACCGCCCCAACGTGCGCGAAGACTATGGCGACATCGTCTACCTGAACGAGCGTGCCAAGTTCAACTCCGTGGTCGAAGAGATCGCCGAGATGCACGAAATGGGCCGCCCCGTTCTCGTGGGCACCACCTCCATCGAAAAGTCGGAATACCTCGCGGGGCTGCTTCTGCGAAAGGGCATCGCGCACGAGGTGCTGAACGCCAAGCAGCACGAACGCGAAGCCGGCATCATTGAAGCGGCCGGCGAACGCGCTGCCGTCACCATCGCCACCAACATGGCTGGCCGCGGTACCGACATCAAGCTCGGCGACGGCGTTGCCACCCTTGGCGGCCTCCACGTCATCGGCACCGAGCGCCACGAATCCCGCCGCATCGACAACCAGCTCCGTGGCCGCGCCGGCCGCCAGGGAGACCCCGGCTCCAGCCGCTTCTTCGTCTCCTTTGGCGACGACATCATGAAGCGCTTCGCCCCCGATTGGGTGCCCGGCATGATGGGCAAGCTCGGCATGACCGAAGACATGCCCCTTGAATCCCGCATGGTCACCAAGGCAATCGAACAGGCCCAGACCAAGGTCGAAGGCCACAACTTCGACGTCCGCAAGCGGCTGGTCGAATTCGACGACGTCATCAACGAACACCGCGCCGTTATCTACGAAGAGCGCGAAAAGGTGCTCCACGGCGCCGATACCCGCACAAACGTCGTCAACCTCCTCACTGAAGAACTCGAATCCGTGATCGCGCCCGTCGACACCCACAACGTCGAATCCATGGAGCTCGTCCGCGCCGAGCTCCTCGAAATCCTCCTCCCCGAAGACGTGCCTACCATCGAGGAGATGGGCGAACTCGGCGACGAGCTCAAGGACGAAATCCTCGACCGCGCCGATGACCGATTCGAGCAGATTGAAGCGACCGTTGGCGACGAAAACATGCGCCGCGTCGAACGCTGGCTGCTCATCGAATCCATCGACCTCCACTGGCGGCAGCACCTCACCGCCATCGACGACCTTCGCCAGAGCATCGGCCTCCAGGCTTACGCCCAGGTCGACCCGCTCGTCGCCTTCAAGCGCGAAGGCCACGACATGTTCCAGCAGCTGCTCGGCAACATCCGCAAGCAAGTCGCCCGCACCGTCTTCCGCGTAAAGGTCGTCGAACAGCGCCCCGCCGAAACATCTGCCACCGAAAACGGCGCAGGCGCGGCAGCTCCTGCCCCGGCACCCGTCGCCACCCCCGTGCTCAACACCCCCAGCGCCCCCGACCCCTCCAAGCTCCGCACCAACCGCGGCGACGAAAGCAACAACAACCGCGGCGGAGGCAAATCCGCCAAAGCCGCCGCACGCCGCCGCATGATGCGCTAACCCGCTCCTTGTATCCGTGCCTTGTAGCCGCGCGTCTCCAGACGCGCAGGGGAAGCCCCACCCGCCCCGGAT
>CAZDZP010000253.1:1699-4036 GCA_964509855.1 uncultured Anaerolineaceae bacterium
GCCCCACCCGCCCCGGATCCACCTGACACCCCCGTTGACAATCTCCGGGGCAGCTTCTTCACAATTCTCGCAGTTTAACTACGATAGAGATGGCGAAATCCCACGAAAGGAGCGCAATGCTCGCGTTAGCACGCACCCCCGCCCTTCTACTCGCGCGCTGGTCGCTCCTCGCGATGGCGGTCCTTCTTCTCGCTGCCTGCGGCGACAGCCAGTCCGATTCAGACGAACCCCGGGGCGAAGTACACCCCCCCATCGGCTCCCTCGCCGTAAAGATTCCCAACCTCTCCACCGAACCCGGCCCGGTCGACCCCGACCCCGCCTGGCTGCTCCGAGCCGATGGCGAACTCATGCGAGTCGACGCCGCCCCCGAAGCGATCCTGCTCGCACCCAATACCGACGGAAGCATTCTTGCCGCCGTCCTCGCCGTCGAAGGCGCCGACGGCTCCCCGGAGACCGGCGCCGAGTTCGTCCTGTTCGACTTCGACGCGGATGAGGAACACCGCCCCGGACTCGACCTCGTCTTCCACGAAGTGCAGGTCCTCGCCTGGTCCCCCGCACAGACTCATGTCGCCGTCATCTCCACCACGCACGTCGACATCGTCGACATCGCCACCAACGAAGTCGAAACGCACACCATGCCCATCGGGCCTATTCCCTTTCCCCCGCTCGCCGACTGGCGGAACGAGGGCCTGTTCATTCTCGGCGGGTCCCAGGCCTTCGCGCTCGACGAAACCGGCCTACTCTGGAGCACGCCGCTCCACTGGGCTGTTGAACCTCCGGCGGTCGCCAACCACCACTCGCAGGCGGCTATCATCGACTCCACCAACCCGGAACGCCTGCTTCTCACGGCGCCCGGGATCGCCCCTGACAATGGACCGGGCTGCATCGCACTCGACGCAACCACCGGCGCAATCGAACGCGCCCCCGACTGCGAGATTCCAGCCCTCTCCTGCCCGTTTGCCTTTCCCCCACCCGAAGGCAAGGCCAACTACAACGAAACGCAACTCTCAGCCGGGACATCTCCCGGCTGCCTCGTGCGCTACGTCGTCGCCGGCGAAGACGACGATGTCACCAGCAACCTCCATATCGAAATCCACGCCAACGGCGAACTCGCCGCCACCATGATCTTCCCCGTCCCCACCGGCGCATACATCCCCTTCGGCGCCATCATCACCGGCTACAGCCCACTCCTACCATCTGAGTAGCCCGCCCTGTTCTTGCATCCGCTCCCAGTAGCTGCGACCCACCGCGGTCGCGGGGAACGCCCCTCACGCACCGGATCGCCCACACCGCCTTGCTTTGTAGCCGCGCGTCTCCAGACGCGCAGGGGAAGCCCGTCTCCGTTCCGGTTCGCCGCTCCCCGTAGCTGCGACCCACCGCGGTCGCGGGAAACGCCTCACCCGCCCCGCATTCGCTCAACACCGCCCTCCTCAAATTGCAGCCGCCGTTCAAAACCTACCGAACCGTCCGGCTGCGGTGAAAAACACCCCGGCCATGAACGCCAGCCAAACCGGAGACGCCCAGCCAAGGCCGTACAACTCGACGAGCAGGATAACGCCCGCCAGGAGGCCGACGGACAGGACCGCGATCTGCTTCCCCAACGGACTGCCCTTCAATGCCGCGCCGAGGCAGACCATTCCAATGAAGAAGAGCACGTTGCTGGAGAGAATCTCGATACCGCTCATGCCGGCCCAGTACGAAAGGCCGATCGTTACCGCGCCTGCCAGGAACAGGGGAAACCGGCGATCGTCATGCAGTCTCGCATTCACACCTTCAGTATCGGGCGGGATCGCGGAGTTGCTGAGCAACGAGCGTGCGTTCCGACCGCCCCCAAACGTCCAACTCCCCTACAATCACCCCATGGGAGTCCTCACAGAACTCGGCTTCGGCCCCGAAATCGCCCGCACCATGCTCATCGACCCGCCCGACTACGTCCTCGCGGAAGCCAGCACGCTCAAGCCCCGGCCCTCCATCGCCAGCAGCGTCATGACCGCCGAGCCCGCATCGCTCGTCGCCTGGTGGCCCGACCGCGCGCGCCTCGACCAATCCGCTGTCAGCCGCCTCCACTGGATGGTCAGCAATGCCAGCGGCGAAGCCTGGCTCGTCTTCGACCCCGACGACGAAGACCTCGTGACAGCGGGCGAAATTCGCGCCGCCGCCGAACAGTCCCAGTTTGAACCGGGCGAAGAACTCACCCTCAGCAGCGGCGAAGTCGCCCTCCACCTCCGCCTCGCCAACACCGCCACTCCCTAGCACCACACGCTCTCCCCCAGGCCGGCCAAAGGCCAGGCCCCTTTGCAGGACCCTCTCCCATCCCATGGAGAGGGTCCGAGGGTG
>CAZDZP010000254.1:0-4032 GCA_964509855.1 uncultured Anaerolineaceae bacterium
GGCTAGTGGTGCGAACCGTGGGAGTCGTGCGAGGAAACCCCGCCGAAGGTTTCTTCGGTCGCGTTGTCTTTGCTTTGCATAATCGTGATGGGTGCAACCCAGTCCGGGTTCTGCGGGAAGCCGCCGACGCGGCGCTTCAGCAGGTACAGCACGGTGAGCCCTACGCCGCCGATGCCGATGCCGGCGAGGGACCAGAGCAGCATGGGTTCGACGGGACGGGCTTCGTCGTTCGTAGCGGCTTGCTGCGGGTGATATTCGCGCACGACCGGTACGGGGTCCGGGCCGATTGTGGCGGCATCCACGGCGAGCACGCTGGCGAGCGCAATAACGCCACCGCCAGCGGCTGCGAGTACAAGCTTTCGAAGATTCGTCATCACGTTTGCCAGTCTACGTTCGGGCCTGTCAGCGTCAAGCATTGGCCAATCGGCCAAAAAACGCTTGCGGGAGTGCGTTGAAGAAGAGTACAACCCTCGTGGGGATCCCAGGATGTCGTGTCCGCTCCACACATCCTGCGGGCCCCCTTTTAACCCTGTCCAGCAAACGGTAAGCAATTCGGTCTATGTCAGCGATTCGCCCTACAGGCCCAGCGCTCGTTCCACGCTCGCGAGTGACGCATCGGACTGCACAATCTTCGGTGTGTACTCTTTCCTCGCGGTTTCCGGGTCCTTCAGGCCGTTGCCCGTGAGCACTGCCACGGCACGGCCGCCGGAGATGCGCCCGGCACGTCCCATCTTCAGAAGGCCCGCCACCGAAGCTGCGCTGGCCGGTTCCACGAACAGACCCTCTTTGCCGGCGAGCAGCCGATAGGCTTCGAGTATTTCGTCGTCCGTCACCGAATCGATGAGCCCGCCGCTTTCGTCACGGGCGGCCTCCGCGCTTTTCCAGCTTGCCGGGTTGCCGATGCGAATCGCGGTTGCCACTGTGTGCGGCAATTCCACCTTGCGCCCGAGGACAATCGGCGCAGCGCCGGCCGCCTGGAAGCCCCACGCCTTCGGATGCTTCGTCGAAAGCGCCTTTTCCGAGCACTCGCAGAAGCCCTTCCAGTAGGCGGTGATGTTGCCCGCGTTGCCCACCGGGATCGCCAGGATGTCCGGCGCGTCGCCGAGGTCGTCCACGATTTCGTAGGCGGCGGTCTTTTGCCCGGCGATGCGGTCGGGGTTCACCGAGTTCACGAGCGCGATTGGGTGACGGTCCGTCAGCTCGCGGGCGGTGGTGAGCGCTTCGTCAAAGTTGCCATCGACTTCGACGATGGTGGCGCCGAATGCGTTCGCCTGGGCGAGCTTGCCCGCAGCAACATTCCCGCCCGGCACGAGCACGAAGCATTCGAGCCCGGCCTTGGCTGCGTAGGCGGCGGCGCTGGCGCTGGTATTGCCGGTGCTGGCGCACATGATCGCCTTCGCGCCCGACTCGATCGCCTTTGCGACCGCGACAACCATCCCGCGGTCCTTGAAGGAACCGGTGGGGTTGCACATTTCCAGCTTGAACCAGAGTTCGTCCAGGCCGCACATCGCGCCAAGCGACTCGGCCTTCACCAGTGGCGTTTCTCCCTCGCCAAGGGTGAGCAACGGTGTCTGGGGGGTGATGGGGAGCACGTCGCCCCACCGGTACAGCAGCCCACGCGACCGCGTCATGGTTCCTCCGGCGGGCGGAATGAATGGAACTTCGTTTCGCGGAGTTCCTGTTCGAGCGCCTGGATCTGCTTTCGCCGCTGCTTTTCCATCATCTGGTTGTACTTGGCGAATTCTTCGCGCACGTGGTCGATGACTTCCGCGACTTCGCGGCGAATACCAGCGACGCGTTCTCCCAGGCCCGAATGGCGTCCGTCCAGCAGCGCGATCTGGCCGTGGAGCTTGTCCAGTTCGGTAGTGACGCCTTCCGCCGACTCCTCGATCACTGCGAGGCGCTGGTCCACGCGCATGTGCTGGTCGCGCCACACGCCGATTTCCTGGAGCACCGTTTCGCGGAGCGTCTGTTCGGCTGCTACTTTTTCGATGAGTTCTTCGTTGCGGCGCACCATTTCGCCGACCACCTGTAGCCGTTCGTACACAACCTGGATGCGGTCGTCTTCGTACCGCTTCCACTCGTCGCGAAGTTCGGACACAAGGTCGCGCTGTACTTCGATGTGGCGGTCTAACCGCAGGCCGAATTGTTCGACGCGCGCTTCCACCTCGCGCTGGCGCTCGAGCACGGTCTGCATGGATTGGCTGACCTGGGAAACCTGCTGCTGCGACTGCGCGGCGTCGGCGGCCACCAGCTGGATTTGGTCCAACGCCTGGCTTACGCGGCGGATGACTTCGCCCAGCTCCTGGCGGGTGTACTCGTGTTCTGCCTGTAGCAGCCGAAATGCGCTGTCGGCCTCCGACCGGGTGCTTTCCAGGAGCTGGCGAGAGTGTTCCGCGTCCTCTTCAATGCCGCGAATCTTGTCCGGCACACCCTTCAGTGGCAGGAGCTTGGGGTCGACGTCACGGACCTTCTTTTCCGCCTCGGTCAGCTGGTCATTGAGGCTCAGCACCTGGCGGCGGAGTTGTTCGATCTGTAGGTAGGATTCGCCCTGGTGGTGGCGCAGGTCGCGCAGTTGCTCTTCGAGCCAATCCACGAGCTCGTGGATTGTTCCCGATTGGGCCTCGCTGGTCACGGCCACTGTTCCACAGGGAGATGTTGCCGCACGGCGAGCACCACTGCCAGCGCTTCGATTTCGACGAGTGCCGCCTGGAACGCGGCCTCCGGGGCCGGGTGGGTCATGATTACCAGTTCGGCGGTCTTTTCGTCCGGGTCGGTCTCACGCTGCGAGACACCGGAGATACTCACCTCGTGTGTTCCGAGCACGAGTGCGATTTGTGCAAGCACGCCCGGTTCGTCGCGCACGTTGATGCGCAGGTAGTAACGCGTTTCGCCACGCACTTCGCTCACGATCGGAACTTCCTGTTCCGGTTGCCAGTACTTGCGTTCGCGGCTGCCCACCACAACGGAATGGGCCAGGTCCAGCAGGTCGGCAATGACCGCGCTTGTGGTGGGGTCAGCGCCCGCGCCCTGGCCCTGGAACATCACCGTGCCGGTGAGGTCTCCCTCCACCTGGACAGCGTTGTAGACGCCATCCACCTTCGCGAGCGGGGCCGTCTGCGGTAGAAACGCAGGGGTCACCTTCGCGACGATGCCGCCATTTCCCCGGTGGGCCGTCGCGAGGAGCTTAATCACATAGCCAAGTTCGTCGGCGTAGCTAAAGTCCTGCGGCTGCAGTCCGGTGATGCCCTGGCGCTGCACCTGTTCCGGGGTCACGCGCGTCCGAAAGCCGAGCGTGGCCATGATGGCCAGTTTGTAGCACGCATCGAAACCTTCGACGTCGTTCGTGGGATCGGGTTCGGCGTAGCCCAGTTCCTGCGCCTCGGCCAGCGCCTCTTCGTAGGAGGCTCCTTCCTGGGCCATGCGCGTGAGGATGTAGTTCGTGGTGCCGTTGATGATGGCGGAGATGGACGTCACGTCGTTCGCGAGCAGGTCGCGCCGGAGCGGAGCGATGAGCGGGATGCCGCCACCGACGCTGGCTTCGAACATAATGTCCAGGCCGCGGCTGTGCGCTTCAGCCAGCAGTTCGGGGCCCTGTTTGGCGATAAGTTCCTTGTTCGCGGTCACAACGTGCTTGCCGTTGCGAATGGCCTTGCGAATGAAGGTCCCGGCCGGTTCTTCACCACCGATCACTTCCACCACTACGTCGATGGTGGGGTCGTCCAGCAATTCGTCGACGTTGTCTGTGAGTACACCGGGCGGAAGGGTGACGGAACGGGGCTTGTTGATGTTGCGAACGGCGGCCTTGCGCACGACGAGGGGCTTGCCAACCTGCTGCGCGAAATACTCCTGACGTCGCAACAGCGCGGCCGCGACACCGCTGCCAACGGTGCCCACGCCTATCAGTCCTACGCCAATTTCGTTTCGCTCCACGCTTGCGCCCTTGCTCCCGCTAGTTGACGTTACGGTAGGCCCACTCGATGTCGCTGTCACTCAGGGAACGCGTTACATCGGCGGCGGAACGGAGTTCCG
>CAZDZP010000255.1:0-4016 GCA_964509855.1 uncultured Anaerolineaceae bacterium
AGCGCTGACGATACTGCCCGGGCAACTGGGTGGGAAAATAGGCCGTCGCCATTCTTATTCAACCGCCTCATGCAGGCGGTTTTCTTTTTCCCATCTCTTGACCCGCGTCCTGCTCCCCGCCCAAACGGGCTGGCCCGCTCGCCTTTCACAGAAGATTGCCACGCTGCTACAATCGGAAAGCGTAAAAGCCCAAGCACTCAGGGTTCCTTTCGCTATCCCAGCGAATGTCTGCCCACCAATCGGAGCCAATTTTGTCCACTGATACCGTCGATCCCAACGCGGCCGAGGCCGCAACTCCCGCAGAGCCAGAAGTCCAGCAACCAGCCGAGTCCATTGCACCCGTTGAGGTTGCACCCGTTGAAGAAGAAATGGACATGGGCGCCCTCCTCGATTCGGAGGCCTCCCAGCCTGGTCAACTGCGTCGCGGAGAAATTGTCGAGGGCGTCGTCATGGGCGCCTCGAGCGACGGTATGCTCGTCGATGTTGGAATCAAAACCGAAGCCATCATTCCCCAGGGCGAGATGCTCTCCCTCGGCGTAGAAGGTGGCCAGAAGCTCAATGCCGGCGATGTGGTTAAGGTCATGGTTCTTCAGCCCATGACCTCCGAAGGCCACGCCCTCGTTTCACTCGACCGCGCCCGTGGCGAAGAAGGGTGGGACGTGCTCCAGGCCCGCTTCGAAGCTGGCGACATCTTCGAAGCCCAGGTCACCGGCCATAATCGTGGCGGCATCCTCGTCAATATCGAAGGCGTGAACGCCTTCGTTCCGCTATCGCAGATTGACAGCGTCCGCCGCGACAGCCCCGAAGCAGTAGCCGAACTGAGCAACCTGGTTGGCACAAGCATTCGCCTCAAGGTTCTCGAACTGAACCGCAAGCGGAACCGCGTCATTCTTTCGGAACGTGCCGCCATGGCTGAGTTCCGCAAGGAACAGAAGGACCGCATTCTCGACCAGCTCCAGGAAGGCGAGATTCGCACCGGCGTGGTGTCGTCCATTACCGATTTCGGCGTCTTCGTCGACCTCGGTGGCGCTGACGGCCTCGCCCACATGACCGAACTCACGTGGGAACGGGGCAAGAAAGCCCGCGATCTCTATACCGTCGGCGACGAAGTTCAGGCCTATATCCTCAAGGTCGACCGCGAAACCAAGAAGATCTCGCTCTCCCTGAAGCGAGCGCAGCCCGAGCGCTGGGACGAAATCGTTGACCGCTACGTCATCGGCCAGGTTCTGATTGGCCGCGTCACGAAGCTCATGGCATTCGGGGCATTCGTCCGCCTGGATGGTCCCGTTGAGGGACTCATCCATATCTCTGAGCTTTCGAACCGCCGGATTCAGCATCCAAAAGATGTTGTGAAGGAAGGCGACGTCGTCCCTGTGAAGCTCGTCCGCATCGAGCGCGACCGCAACCGCCTCGGGCTTTCGCTCCGCCAGGCGCGTAGTGATGCTGAGGCCATGGGCTTCGCCTTCGACCAGAACGGCGCGGTTATTGACTACCCGGACGATGTTCGTTCGCAATTCGAACTCCCGCCGCGCGATGAATCAGCGCCACGCCCCAAGCCGTCGCCTCGCACCGCGCAGGAGGCCATCGAGCAAGCCGTCGCACGCGACCCCGAGCCGGTATCGGCCTTCGCGCACGCTTTCGCCCAGGCGCTCGAAAACGCTGAGGGCGATGTCGAAGGTTTCGAAGGCGCTCCTCCCCCAACTCCCGAAGCATCCGTGGAAGCCGCTACGGAGGCGGCTCCTGAGGCATCGGTGGAAGCAGCCCCCGAGGCTCCCTCGGAGACAGAACCCGAGCCCGAGGCCTCCGCCGTGGATGCGGCCCCCGCGACAGCGGAGGCTGTGACAGGCGATACTGAAGAGGCGGTAGCTGAAACCGGCGACGCTGAAGTCACAGAGTCCACATCGGAAGAAAGCAACGAAACCGCCGCCGAAGCCGTAAATTCGGTAGAAGCGGCCGAAGACGCTGAGGCAGAGGAAGATCCGAAGCCCAGCGACGACTCATCCGAGGAGGATAACGCTGCAAACAGCGCATAGCGCGTCTCGGGCACCGTCGCCGCAGAGGCTGGGAGGCAAAGATGGCCGATAGATTTGATAAGTTTACTGAGCGTGCAAGGCGTGTACTTACGCTCGCCCAGGAAGAAGCGCACCGCTTCAACCACAACTACATCGGCACTGAGCACATACTCCTCGGCCTCGTCCGTGAAGGCGATGGTGTTGCAGCGAAGGTACTCGCGAACCTCGGGGTCGAACTCAACAAGGTTCGCTCCGCCGTCGAGTTCATTATCGGACGCGGCGATCGCACCGTGCTCGGTGAGATTGGCCTTACGCCTCGCGCCAAGAAGGTTATCGAGCTTGCAGTCGACGAAGCCCGTCGACTGAACCACAGCTATATCGGTACTGAGCACCTGCTGCTTGGCCTCGTCCGTGAAGGCGAAGGCATTGCGGCCGGCGTCCTGGAAAGCCTCGGCGTTAACCTGGAGCGCGTTCGCGCCGAAACCACGCGCATTCTTTCGCAGTCGGCTCCGCAGGCTGCCGGCGCGGGAGCTGGCGCCCGTCAGGCCACTCGCACCCCCACCGTCGACCAGCTTGGAATCGACCTCACGCAGGCCGCGCGCAACACGCAGCTCGACCCCGTGATTGGCCGCTCGAACGAACTCGAACGCGTCGTGCAGATTCTCTCCCGCCGAACCAAGAACAATCCTGTTCTCATTGGCGAGCCGGGCGTAGGCAAGACCGCCATCGCGGAATTGCTCGCGCAGCGCATTGTCAGCGGCGATGTCCCGGAGACGTTGCAGGGCAAGCGCCTCCTAACGCTCGACATCGGCTCGCTCGTGGCCGGCACCAAGTACCGCGGCGAGTTCGAAGAGCGACTGAAGAAGGTTATCGAAGAAATCAAGGGTGCGGGCAACTGCATCCTGTTCGTGGACGAACTCCACATGCTCGTTGGTGCGGGCGCGGCCGAAGGCGCCGTTGATGCGGCCAACATTCTCAAGCCGTCCCTCGCGCGCGGCGAACTGCAGTGCATCGGCGCCACTACGCTTGATGAGTACCGCAAGCACATCGAAAAGGATGCAGCCCTCGAGCGCCGATTCCAGCCAGTCGTTGTGGAAGAGCCTTCCATCGAAGAAACGGTGGAGATTCTCAAGGGAATCCGCGGACGCTACGAAGAGCACCACAAGCTCAAGATCAGCGACGAAGCCCTTATGGCGGCCGCCGAGCTTTCCTCGCGCTACGTCATCGACCGCTTCCTCCCGGACAAGGCCATCGACCTCATCGACGAGTCGGCCAGCCGCGTGCGCATCCGGCGCGCTGCCACGCCGCCGTCCCTAAAGGAAGCGATGAAAGGGCTCGAAAGCCTCCGCCGCGAAAAGGACCAGGCCATCGAAGCCCAGCAGTTTGAGTACGCCGCGGAACTCCGCGACCGCGAATCCAAGCTGCAGGAAAAAATCGGTGAGATGGGCGAATGGGCCGAGGGCGAAGGCGGCATCGCCACCCCGGTCGTGACCGCCGAGGACATTTCCGAAGTCGTCTCGATGTGGACCGGCATCCCGGTCGCGCGCATCGCCTCCGAAGAGAGCGCCCGTCTTCTCAAGATGGAGGACTACCTCCGGAGCCGCGTTATCGGTCAGGACGAAGCAATCCATTCGATCGCTCGTGCCGTGCGCCGTGCCCGCGCTGGGCTCAAGGACCCGCGCCGCCCGATCGGTGTCTTCCTTTTCGTCGGCCCCACTGGCTCCGGCAAGACGCACCTCGCGCGCATGCTCGCGGAATTCATGTTCGACAGCCAGGACAACATGGTGAAACTGGACATGAGCGAGTTCAGCGAAAAGCACACCGTGTCCAGGCTCGTCGGTGCACCTCCCGGATACGTTGGTTACGAAGATGGCGGTCAGCTGACCGACACCGTTCGCCGCCGCTCCTACTGCCTCATCCTTCTCGACGAAGTCGAGAAGGCGCACCCCGAAGTCTTCAACCTGCTGCTGCAAATCTTCGACGAAGGCCGGTTGGCCGACGCCA
>CAZDZP010000256.1:0-3966 GCA_964509855.1 uncultured Anaerolineaceae bacterium
GCGTCGGAGAGGCTGAGTTGAACCGCGCTCCCGGTGAAGAACGCGTAGGTGCGCGCCTCGGGAACGCTATAGCGAACGTAGCCAGAATCGCCTGTGGTCATCGTCACATCGAACAGGCGGTGGGTGCCCTGGAGCACAGGGGCATCGGCGGGAACGGTGGTAGCCGTGTGTTCCTGCGCCTCGTCATCGAAGTGCCGGCAAGCGTGTGCCGTATCGACAGATGGCCCGTGGTCATCGTCCGCCATCGCCAGTGCGGGGAAGAGCCCGGCAATCAAAGCGATGGTAGCGCCGAACAACGCAATAGTTGGTGCGCCCCGAACTCGTCGGTAGGCGCTGGACTGGAATCTCATGGTTTCAAAGCTCCTCTTGGTGTCGGCCAAACGATACTCGATCTCAGTTACCTACTGCAACGAAGTCTCAATCGCCCGCGCCTTCGGACCTGCTTTGGCCCATGCGCCGCGGCATGGGTACAATCGCGCGACGAACTGTCTGCTATTCCTTGGACTGGGGACGCCTGAATGAGTCATATCGATGCGGTGAACGAACTCATCGACGCCATCAACCGTGATCGCTTCGACCTGATCGAAGCCATCCACAACGACGACGTGAACTTCCACTCGTTCCGCGGGCCCATCCTTAACGACGCCGTCGCCGTCGGAGATTGGCACCGCCTTTTCCACAACAACTACGCGGACCTGACCTACACCGAAAACGAGTTCGTGGAGGAAGGGGACAAAATCGCTGTCCGTACCACGTTCGACGCCAAGGGCTATGACTGGCGTCGCTTTTCGCAGCGCGCCGTGGATGTCTTCGACCTTACCGAGGACGGTGGCGTCAGCCGCCGCCGCCTATACGCGATGCTTCGCGATATCGAGCTCGACAAGGCTTCGAACTCAGCCTACGAGTACGCCCTCGAAACGAAGGGCGGCAGCGCATCGGGAACGAAGACGGTTGTGACGAGCTTCTATGACGCACTGTTCGCGGGTGACAGTGACGCGGCGAAGGAACTTATCCACGACAAGTGCGCCGTCATTGATTCAATCTACGGCATAGCCGCCGGCAAGGACGCAATCGTCGAAGTGTGGCAGTCGATCCCCAGGCCCGCGTTCGGGAGCCTGCGCATCACGAACATCATCGCCGGCGGCACCGCCGCCCTGGTTGAATTCTCGCTCGATGGGAACCGGCCGCGACTCGCCCAGTGGGTGCGCGTCATCGAAGACAAGGTCGCAGTGGTGGAAACGTACTGGATGCTCCGCGAAGCCGGCTTCAACTCGGCAGAGGAGTACCGGCACGACCGCCACCTCAAGAAGGTCATCCTTCCGATCTAGCAAGCGCCACGCTGCGTTTCGTGTGCCGGTTGCCCCGGGGAAAGTGAAGCCCAATGTCCGGTGTGCACAGGTTCGTTGGTGTCTGGGAACTGGTTTCGTTCGAATCCCGAAATGCCGCTGGCGACGTCTCCCGGCCCTGGGGTGACGACCCGGTCGGCACGATTGTGTGGACGGCGGGCGGAAACATGTCAGCGCAGCTGGGGCCGCGCGACCCGTCAGTCGCACCCTACGTTGCCTACTTCGGAACCCTGGAAGTGCCCGACGCCGCCGAAGGGACGCTGGTGCACCACGTCACAGGCGCGTCGCTCGAGCGACTGCGGACTGACCAGGTTCGCAACTACCGCTTCGAAAGTGACGGCGAGCTCACGTTGCAGCCGCCTGCCAACCCGGAGGGTGCGGTGAGCACTTTGCGTTGGCGGCGCATCGAGTAGCCAAACAGCGCCTAAGCCTCGTCGTCCTCGCCTTTGGCGATGAAGAAGATGTACGCGATTGGCAAAAGACCGATGCTATTGACGACGGTAAGCGGCCCGAGCCACTTCCAGTCGCCACGGCGAACAGCCTTGAACATGGCCGCAATCTTCCACGCGGAGTCCCAGATGGCGGCGATGGTGATGAGCGTACCGTTTCGTTTCGACATACATCGAGCATAGCCCAGCGAGCGGCGTCGCGCTTCGAGCGTAGTAGGACGTTCGTGCCGCACGCGCTACCGTCGACCGGTGAACCTTGACCCTGCTGACCTGGTGCTCATTTTCGACCGCATTGGGATCGTCGCCTTTGCCATTTCTGGCGTGCAGGTGGGGACCCGCCGCAACCTCGACGTATTCGGTCTGCTCATCATGGGACTGGTCACCGCCACCGGCGGCGGGGTGATGCGCGATGTTGTCCTCGGCCGGTTGCCGCTGCTCTTCGAACGCGATGACTACCTGCTTTGGGCGCTGGGAGCGTCGATAGCCGCCGTTATGCTGGTAGCCGCGCGCCGGCGCCTCCCGCCGGTGCTTGTGAGCACCGCTGACGCTATCGGTCTCGGAGCTTTCGCGGTCGCCGGCGCATTCGCTGCAATCGAAGCCGAGCTCTCGGTGATAGCGGTCGTACTTCTTGGTGTTCTCACAGCCACCGGCGGTGGCGCGATCCGTGACCTGCTCGCCGACCGCGTCCCCATGGTGCTGCGCTCCGAGGTGAACGCCACGGCCGCCGCGATGGGTGCGTTCGCCGTTTGGGCGGCGGAGCCCGTTAACGCTGGCCTCGCGGCGCTGATAGGTGCGCTGACGGCCGCAGTGGTGCGCATCGGCGGGATGGCGCTCGGCATCAACCTCCCGGTACCGGGCGTCCGCAAGGGCAAGTAGACTCTGCATGTATACCCATATTCGATACCTCACCCCGAAGCGTTTGAGTCCGCCGGTGCTTTGCTTCACAATTGCGTAGCAAACGTTCGCGCGTTCTGACCGCTGGGAAGAACACACCAAGAGTGATGAAGGGATAAGAACACCACATGGAACTGCGTTTCGGAGAAAAAGAAGAGGCCCTGCGAAAGGAAGTGCAGACGTTCCTGCACGACCAGCTCGGTAGCAAGGAATCACGCGGTGGCCAACTCGGCTCCCGCAGCGACGAGGAGTTCGAAAAGGCCAAGGCCTTCAACGCCGCCCTCGCCCAGCGCGGTTGGATCGCCCCCGCCTGGCCGAAGGAATACGGCGGGCTCGGCGCCTCCATCTACGAACAGATGGTGTTCAACGAAGAGTTTGGCTACAACGGCGCGCCCGACACCGGCACCCGTGGTTTCGGCGTCGGCATGATCGGCCCCACCCTCATCATTCACGGCAACGAAGAGCAGAAGCGCGAATACCTCCCCAAGATCACCAGCGGCGAACACATCTGGTGCCAGGGCTATAGCGAACCGGGCGCAGGTTCCGACCTCGCCGCCCTGCAGACCCGCGCCTTCCGCGACGGCGACGAGTACGTCATCAACGGCCAGAAGATCTGGACTTCCGGTGGGCACCGCGCCAACCAGATGTTCTGCCTCGTCCGCACCGACCCGGATGCGCCGAAGCACCGGGGCATCAGCTTCCTGCTCATCGACGACATCAAGAACACCCCCGGCCTGACCATTCGGCCGCTGGTGAACATGGCGAACCGCCACCACTTCAACGAAGTCTTCTTCGAAGACGTGCGCGTGCCCGCCCGCAACATTGTCGGAGAGGAAAACCGCGGCTGGTACGTCGGTATGACCCTGCTCGACTTCGAGCGCTCGGGCATTGGCACCACGGCTGCGCAGAAACGCGTGCTCGAAAACCTGGCGCAGAATCTCCGCGACCGCAGCCCCGAGGATCGCAAGCGCTACCGCACGCGTGTCGCGGATTTCGTCATCGCGAACAATGTCGGGCGCTTCCTCGGCTATCGCATTGGTTCCATCCAGGCCAGGGGCGAGGTGCCGAACTACGAAGCCTCGGTTGTCAAGATCTATCAATCCGAACTGGGCCAGAAGATCTACAACTTCGGAGTGAACATGCTCGGGCTTTCTGGCCAGTTCGTTCCCGAGGAGCCAACAGCGCCCTTCGGCGGCGACCTGCCGGAGTCCTACATCCAGGCTGTCCCGTCGAGCATCTACTCGGGCTCGAACGAAATCCAGCGCAACATCATCGCC
>CAZDZP010000257.1:0-3962 GCA_964509855.1 uncultured Anaerolineaceae bacterium
ACGTGGCGGAGACGGAGCTGCTCGGACTCCATGAGGGCAACTTCGCGCGCTACGCGATCCGGCCTGGTGAGTTCACTGCGTGGCAGCAGGTGTGGACGCCGCGCAGCTCCTGATTGGTTGTGGCACGTTGACCTTCTTCAAGGCCTTTGATGCCCACTTGGCGGCGTTCTTCGCAGGCTCTTCGCGGTCTTCTTTGCCACTGTCTACCCGCCGGTGACAGGTGTTGCTGATGACCGAGTGCCCGTGCGTCGGTGACCGAAGCGAGCTGCGTCGAGCCGTCAACCAACGCTCGGCTCCAGCCGCGGTGGTTGATCGCGCGCATTCTTCCACAGGAGCCCGCCGCCGTTGACTGCAAGCCGCGTCAGCCGGCATTGTTGTCGAGGTCGAGTACAACAGGGCCGTGGTCGCTGAGGAGCCGGGTCAGAGGATTGTCTTCTACCCAGCACGCCGTAATCGCGCCCGCGAGCGCGTCACTGGCAAACACGTGGTCGTCTTGGTATTTCGCACCGCGGGATTGCCGCCCCCAGAACGATGGCGCTTCTCGCTGATGCTTCGCCCAGTGGCAGTCATGGACGCCTGACTGGATGAGGCGACTCAGATATGCCTTGTGTCTAGCGGAGTAGGCTCGACTCGTGTTGATGTCGCCGCCGACCACCGTCGGTTCGGCACGCACTTGGGTGATGAGCCACGGCTCGAACGCTTCCTGATTCTTCCAGCTTTCCGGGCCAACGTGAACACTGAATACTCGCAGCGAGCTGCTACCGAGAGACACCCGCACTCCGGCGACATAGCTGCCGTCGAGTGGCGCTGGCGTCGCCACGGAATCGACGCCGTGGCGCACAAAGACGCCGGTGCCGCCAGACTTGGCTTTGCTCCACGAGATCGTCCCGGTTCCAGCGACGAGCCGGTCGGCGGAGCGGAGTGCCTCCTGAACGCAGGCTACTTCAGGCTTCAGAGTCGTGAAGAGGTAGTGCCACGCCGCCTCGTGCGTGTTCCGAGATCGCCCCAGGTTCCAGGTCACGATTCGCATCGTGTAGTCCGGCTAACGCGGCTGCAGCCGCAGCGGCCTCATCATCACCCGGACCGCTGTTGGCTTCAAGCCCCGCAGTCAGCCCACCGCTCGTATCTGCCACAGGTCCAAGGCCTTGGTGTCGCTAACGGACGCATCGGGATACTCCTCTCGGAAGATGAGGAGAATCGCGGCACCGGCGACTCTGGAAGGGCGCAGAGCGTCGTCCCGCCGGCGATTGGCCGGTCGGCGGGGTCCCCCGCACGACCGGCACCACGGGCGCTGGAAGAGCGTTAAGGCTTTGCCGGCGGGTATATCTGGTCCCAGCGTTCCCGCGCCATTTCGATCTCCTCCGGCGTCGGCTCTCGCCCCGATAAAGCCTTCGACAATGCGATCAGCTTCTCGAACGTGACCGGCGCGGCCACTTGCGTCAGTCTCGGCTTGTCCATCTATTGCCCTCACTGGTTCTGCGACTCGAACCGCTTGAATCGAAGCGGTCATCGCAGGCCTCTGATGGGACGACGGAAGGCGAGCCGTCCCGACGGGGCCCAAAAATGACAAGGGCCCGTCGACCGATAGGTCGCGAGCCTTCCGATACGCGACTTAGATGATCCAGTGCCCCGGCTTGATCCACCAAGGTGCGCGGCCCATCAAATCGGCGAAATCACCGCGCACCGAAAGCAGGTGCAATACGGCTGCCATTCGCTGATGACGAATTGGCGGCGCGAGGCGGCCCGTTCTGCATGGGGCCCAGGGCCGAAGTGAGACATCGCGGGGACGGCAGCGACACCTCTAGGGGACCATGCTGCGTGGACATTCCTTCTGGGTCCCATGTGATCCAAGGGCCGCGCACATTCATTCTTCTCGTCTCAACGCGCCTCAATTGGGCGTCCCGCGCAACAACGTCCTCGCCGTGCTCACGACAGTGCCGCTGCGGCTACGTAGAAGCCGTCGTTTGGAGCACCTTGCCGCGCCCCATTTTCTGATGTTCGACCAGCGTGCCCGGCTGCATGTCGACACCTATCGTCTGCCGGCTCCCTCCAGTCCCAGCACCGCCCGCCGGCGTTGACTCCGCGCCTTCGGACCACCCCTTCGGTAATTAGGACTAGTGATGTCGAATCCGACACAGGGGTCCTGCCGGTGGTGGTGTGCACTGAACGGGAGGGGATGATTCTAGTCAGCCCTGACTGGTGGCTTCGAAGGAGCGATGCTGAGCGCAATCGCCCAATCCAAGCATAAGTCCAGGTGAATCGTCATCCCCCTGTTGGTTGACGCCCTTCGAGCCGACAGGCAAGAGTCGAGGGGTTTGGCGTGCTGACCCCCCGGCGACGCGCCAACGAGTGGGCGGGACGATGCAGCTGGGATTGTGGGGTTAGACGTCGGCGGATACCGACCGGACACCTGGAGACTGCATCTTTGGGACAAATGTTATGAACTCTGGAGAACTGACGATCGACTGGCTGTACCGCGAGCAACTTCGAGTTGACGAGGTGTGGTCGGTCAAGACTTCACAAGGCTTCACTTGGTGGGCGGACCGACACGCGCAACGGGTCGAGGTCATCGGGAGCGAACCCGGGCCGGACGGAAATGCGGGGTATTTCGTTCGGGTCAAGACGGATCTTGTCCGTGACCTGACGTTGGATGACAAGGCCCTGGGCGGGATCAACCTGTTGATGTCGACGGCCACCATGTTGGGACCGGTGTACGACCCTGAGACCAAGGTCCTGAGTCTGGCCTCACTGGTGAGAGTCCATGAAGGCATCCGAGAGTGGATGTCTGCTCTGATCAGCGTGGCGGCAATGCTACAGATTGCAGACGCCCATTTTCTCGGCACTCCAATCTCCGGGATGACCGGCGGCACGTCCGCCGAAAGCGGTCACCCAACCGGAGGTTTCAGGTCGCGCCCTGATGAGTTGGCCGTCGAGTTTACTCCGGTGGTAGCGGCCGCCGGTGCGAAGCCGTCCTCATGGCGGGGCGCAGAGTTTCGACAGGCGGTCGAGCAGTACATGCAGCAGCCTCCGGCGCTCCTGGCGACGTACGGCGGCCAGGGTGTGACGATCGAGTTCCCCTATGGTGGCGGCTCGTCTCTGTGCGAAATGAAAGGCGATGAGGCGCATCCGCGAATCGGCAATGGCCTGCTGCTCTTGCAGAAATTTCCGGTCGATCGGATGTCCGACGCGGATGGGACTCGACTCGCTCTGGAGTTGAATAGTCAGGAGCTAGACCATCGGCCTGCCGGCTACGGATTCGGAAGCTATTGCTACCGGGACGGGTGCGTCACTTTCACAGCATTCATTCCCAACGCCGCGTATAGGCACGGCCTTCTACCGAACCTGTACTTCACGTGCCTTGCGCGCGCGCGAGCGATGTCAGTGCGATTTGCGGATGATGACTGGGCATCAGCGCATGTATCGCGTCCAGCGATAGCGGCACTCATTGGTCTCGGCTCTCCGTCGGTCGACCGGATCATCCCGTGCGGCGCCTGCGGTGGCCTGGGTCGGATAAACCGACAGGAGAAGCCCTCCTGGACCGCCAGACTGTTGGGTGCACAGCCGGAGTCTCAGAAATGCCCGCGGTGTGGCGGTACTGGAGCTGCAGAGTCCTTGTTGCCGGTGACCTAGCTGTTGCTCCGGGTGATCTGCACACTCGCGCTGGCACCACCCGACAGGCCAACAGATGCTGAACCCAGGCAACACCTGCGCGACACGCTGCCGCCGAAGTTGCTGACTGGTGACTGGGATCATAGCGTCAAGGCCGTGCGGCCTGAACGTCCGACGCCATGGATGTTGTTCTCCAGGCCCTCGACATCTTTCCCAAGCAGTTCCGCCATCGTTTCAATACTGTCCACGATGAGACCAGTCTCGTCGCCGATGGCATCGTCCGAGCCCATGGCCAGCCCCAGTTGCGCCTGCCGGAGCGGCGGCAATGTCGGCTCACCCGACCGCTCTCGCAC
>CAZDZP010000258.1:0-3961 GCA_964509855.1 uncultured Anaerolineaceae bacterium
CCAAACGGCCATCCGCCGCTGGCGACTCGTAGTCGAACAGGTACATCCACGTCTCTGGCGAATGCGCTGAATGGAGCTCAGCTGTCCGAATCGCGGGCATCCGGAACATTGAATCAGTCATCATCGCGCGCCAGATAGTCACCGGTGCAACATCCTCGCCCCGGCTCTCTCGCGCCGTGCGATACGCATCGATCGCCTCTTCCGTGCGTTCACCGAAAAGTCGCGAGGAAAGCTTCTGCAAGCCTTGCTCGTCAAGTGTTGCCATGCGTTCGTCCAGTCCCGTCCACAGGCCCCACTCGTCCCGGCAGGTACCAATCATCAGCGGCATGCCCTTCGTGTAGCGCCCTTCCGCCACCGCTTCCGAAGCATCGGCCGCAATCACTTCACCATCCAGTACCGGTCCCACCGCCCAGGTGCCATTGCCTGTCAGCTCTCCCTGGAAAGCGAGCAGTTCCTTGGCGGGCACGTTGCGCAGGTTGTCGAACCCGCCGAATCGCTCGGCGAAGCGTTCCGCGATCTCGTGCGCCTTTTCGGCAGGTGTTTGTGGGCGCAGGGAGCCGCTCATCGGGATAGCCTTGTCGAAGCATCCTTCGGCGGCCGGCATTGCCATCAGCTGGGCGATATCGAACCCGCCCGCGCTTTGTCCGAACACCGTCACGTTTTGTGGGTCGCCGCCAAACGCGCCGATCTCGGCGCGCACCCAGCGCAGCGCGGCTACCTGGTCCAGCAGCGCTTCGTTTCCACTCGCTCCCAGCTCCGGCGCATGCAAGAACCCGAACACGCCCATCCGATAGTTGAACGTCACAACCACAACATCGCCGTGGCGGGCCAGGTACTCGCCGTTCACTCGCGGTTGCGAACCTGAACCGACGGTGTTACCGCCGCCGTGAATCCATACCATCACCGGGCGGTGTCGCTCGTCCGCTGCCGGCGTCCAGATGTTGAGGTACAGGCAGTCCTCGCTCTGCGGCCCGCCCGCCACGCCAATCATCTCACCCATTTCGCCAAGGCTGTTCTGCATGGCAGAAGGCCCGAACTCGGTCGCGCCCCGGACTCCCGTCCAAGCCTCAGGCGGCTCGGGAGCGAGCCACCGCCGATCACCGACCGGTGGTGCCGCAAACGGGATTCCCTTGAATGAAGAGATGCCGTCATGCTCGGCCCCCTGCAACGCTCCGTAGCTTGTTGAAACAACGGTTTCGCTCATCCCTGTCTCCTTACGCAAGGCCAGCTGCCTTGCTCTTGGTTCAATCTAACCGAGAGTGGCCGGGCTCGTCCCCCGGCACCGGCGAAAATCCGCGTCCCGTTCGTATCTCGGGTGACACGGAATTCGAGCGGAATCCGGCGCAACCACGCAGCGAACTGCGAGGTCCTTGCCGGTAAATCTGCAGGAGCAACAACAATGAACTGGACCTATCCACCCACAGCTGGAGATGCCGGCGTCTATGAAATCGGCCGGCGTCTCGCAGTCGAACTGGGCCGAATGCCTGACGCAACGAGTTTCACCTACGACGCCCGCCAGATGATGCGAATCACGCGCCGGATCGAGTCGGCGGCAAAGGGTGGCGCGCTCCTTACAGGGTTCCAGACCTCGGCGAAGTTCGATGTCGAGTCGGTCCGCTACCACGAGCTGGCGAACGCTGGCACCGAAGTCACCGTTTTCGCCACCGGCCAACCCGCGCAAGAACTCGGCGGGGTCGAATACCGTGAGGTTGCACCCGGCACCCGGCGTCTCGAAAACCAGTGGTTTCTCGTCTCTCGCAGTCCCGAACCGGTCGCCTTTGTTAGCTGGGAACTCGGCGACCCGGCCTCCTTCGGCATGGGCGGCGCCACCACTGAAGGAAAGCGCTTCGTTGGCTTCGTCTCGGACGACCCGGAGGTCGTGGAGATCCTCGCGAAAGAACTCGGCGGTATCACCGGAATCGCCCACCCAGCTTCGCAATCCGAGCCTCAACCGGTCGCGTTCGCCTCGGACGCGCACGCCCTCGAAATCGTCGCCGACGTCGAAGGGACACACGCGCCCACCTCCGGCGCCCCCGCGGGTGCTGTGGTCGTCCCCATTGGACGCGGAGATACGCGCCACGCCCTGAACCTCGCCCTTGCCATCGCAAAGGCGGAAGCCCGTTCGTTGGTGCTGGTCGACAGGAGCGGCGAAGGACTCTTCAGCAGCCCCTACGCAGCCGTGCGCGCCGACGACGAACTCCGGCCAAAACGCGACGAGCTCTTCAACGCTTCGATCGCGCGCCGTGAAGGCCGTTCCGAAACAGCGAGCGCTATCACCGCCGCCGAGCTGCTCGGCGTGACGGCCGGTGGCTGGTTTCCCACAAGCTCGGGCATCGATGGCCTGAAAGAGGCGCTTCGGCAGTTCACAGGTTCTTTGCTCGTCGTCCCATCGTCGGCCCAGAAGCCTGGCATCGGCGAGCGAATCCGCGGAATGACGATGGAGAGCCTCGGGCGACTTGGCGTCCCACTCATCGTGGCGGACTAGCAAGGGCCCTCAGCTTCGCGACGGCGTATCCTGGGATTCGTACCAGCGCGGGCGCGGTAGCTTCCCGTTTCGGTAGAGACTGATGGTCTCGTCGGCGATGCTGCGCGTGGCGGTGAGCAACTCATCCGCCGTCCCGTCGTTGTGAATCACCCGGTCGGCGAGGCCGGTCCGCTCCCGCCAATCACGGGCGGAAGCAAGACGCTGTTCCGCTTCCGCCTCCGTGAGTCCCCTATCCCGCGTGAGCCGCGCAATCGCCGTTTGCCGCTCGCAAACCACGAGCCACCCGGCGTCGCACTTGCTCATGTAACCGTTTTCCAGCAGGTTGACGGACTCAAGCAACGCCATCCCATTTGCAGGGAGTATCGTTCTCCAGCTTTCGAGGATGGCCATGAAGTGGCCCTGGATATCCCCCATCGCGTCCCGGAGCGCCTGCATGCGATCAGCATTGCCGAACACCTTCGCGCCCAGCACCTTTCGGTCTACGACTCCATCCGCACCAACAACCTCGTCGCCAAACGCGGCCACCACACGGTCGAACCCCAGCGTCCCCGGTGCGTAAAGCTGGTGTGCCTCTTTGTCCGCATCGAGGTGTAGCGCCCCGTAGTGCTCCGCGAGAAACCCGCAGAGGTGGCTCTTCCCCGCAGCAATCGAACCCGTCACGCCAATGATCAGTACCATCGCGCCAGTCTAACGAGCACAGGCTTTGGGGGCGCGCTTCAGGCGCTCAGCTTCCGAATGAGCGGCTGTATGTACGTCTCGTCGCACGTTGGGCATACGCCGTGCGTGATCGCGACATCGGTTTGGTATCCACTGCTCTCGTAGTCGCGCGGACTGATCCACCCATCAGCGTCGTGCTCGACGTCCTTACAGTAGCTGCACATCTTCAGTAGCGGCCCAACCGCGCGCCCGTCTGCCTTCTTGGCGAGGAGCACGGAGCCAATGCGGTCGTGTTCCCGCAGAACGACGCTCGTGAATCGCAGACCCGCTATCGACTTGCCTTCCATCAGCGGTTCGATGTGCATCTCCATTTCGCGGTCGCGGTGGGGCGCATCGCAGCGAAACTTGTATTCGCACGCCTGGAACTTGCCACTTCGTGCCGCCGAAAGCAAAACCCCAAACAAGTCCCCGCCCGGACCCGAAACGAGTTCCACGAATGGCTTTCCGAGGATTGAAGAGGGTTCAGCAATCGCCGGGGCGCCGTTGTCCAGCGCGAACCTTTCCCACTGTTTCGCGTCCACCCGGACGATGATTCCGTTGAGGTCGACATCGTAGCTAGTTTCTATGTGAGGCATCTGTCCCACCTCGTCCCGCCTGTGGGTTCTTCGGTGTTCTCAGCGTAACAGGCGCCCGTCGGCATGACAGTGGTATAAGCGCCGCGCTTTCCTGGGCCACTTAGCCCAACTCAATTCAATCGCGGTTCGTTCCCTGTGCGGGCGGAGGCTGCATGCGATATGTACGCTCCATCTCCACCAGCCG
>CAZDZP010000259.1:0-3941 GCA_964509855.1 uncultured Anaerolineaceae bacterium
GGTTTGCCTTCGCCGGTGGAGAGCTTGCGTTCTTCGCGGTCGACTTCGACGGCGAGGCAGCGTTCGAGCACGGGGGCGGAGGCGATTGCGAGATCGATCCGCAGGCCGAGGTTCTTGTGGAAGGCGCCGTTGCGGTAGTCCCACCAGGTGAAGCGCTGGTCATCCGGGTAGAGGTGACGAAAGACATCTGTGAGGGCGCCGCCGCAAAGAGCCCGGAGCCGCTCGCGCTCGGGTTCGGAGCAGAGGTTCTGGCCGCGCCAGGCTTCGGGATCGTGGACATCGATGTCGGCGGGCGCGACGTTGAAGTCGCCAACCACCATCAGCGGTGATCCGGCCGGGCAGGTCGAGGTCAGCCAGTTGTTCAGCGCGTCGAGCCAGGAAAGCTTGAGCTGATAGTCGGGGTGCTCGATGGACTTGCCGTTCACCACGTAGAGGTTGGCAATGCGAATGCCGCCGATGTCGGCGGCGATTACCCGTGACTGTTCGGCGGCGGGGTCGCCTTCGAAGCCACGCGTGACGTTTTCCATGGGCAGGCGGCTGATGATGGCGACGCCGTTGTAGCTCTTCTGGCCGAGGGCGACGGATTCATAGCCGAGTTCGCGGAAGGCATCGAAGGGGAATTCGCCTTCCAGCATCTTGAGTTCCTGGAGACAAAGCACGTCGGGTTCGTGACGTTGCAGCAGGGCGAGCGTGCGGTCGTAGCGCGCGCGGAGGGAGTTCACGTTCCAGGTGATGACTTTCACAGGGCCACTGTAGCGCCCGGGCTAGACGTGTTCGAGCACGGCGCGGAGGAAGTCTTGCGTTCGCTGCTCCTGGGGGTCGGAGAAGATCCTCTCGGGTGGGCCTTCTTCGACCACTTTGCCCTTGTCGAACATGACGAGGCGGTCGCCGATTTCGCGGGCGAAACCCATTTCGTGGGTGACCAGAAGCATGGTCATATCGGTGTTCTTGGCGAGGTCGCGGAGGACGCTGAGGACTTCTCCGACGAGTTCGGGGTCGAGCGCGGAAGTGACTTCGTCAAAGAGCATGACCTGGGGTTCCATGGCGAGTGCGCGTGCGATGGCGACGCGCTGCTTCTGCCCGCCGGAGAGACGGCCCGGAAACTCATCGACCTTGTCACCGAGGCCAACCAGCCCGAGGAGATTCGTCGCGCGATCGCGGGCTTCTTCCTTGGAGAGGCCGAGCACCTTTTGCGGGCCGAAGGCAACGTTGCCCATCGCGGTCATGTGCGGGAAGAGGTTGAAATGCTGGAAGACCATGCCGATGTTGCGGCGGACGCGGCGAATGTGGCGTTCGCCGGCGGGCTGGAGTTTGCCACGTTTCTCAACGTGGTAGAGGTGTTCGCCGGCGACTTCGACGGTGCCGCGGTTGGGGCGCTCCAGGGTCATAGTCACGCGCAGGATGGTGGTTTTGCCGGAGCCACTGGGACCGATGATGACGAGCTTTTCGCCGGGGGCGACTTCGAAGTCGAGGTCGTCGAGGACGACGAGGTCACCGAAGGCTTTGCGCACTTTGTCGAAGCGCACCATGGGGCCGCTGATGGTTGGCGCAGCGACGACGTCTTCGAGTGCGCCGGCTTCGGAGAGGGATGTGGATTCGCTATGCGTTGCGCTGGACAAGGCGTTTCTCCAGGATTCGAACGAGGATCGACGACGGTATGCTGACGGCCAGGAAGAGAAGGCCGACAAGGGTGTAGGCCTCGAGCGAACGGAAGGTGCGCGAAGCTTCGATGCGGGCTTCGCCGAGGAGTTCGACGACGGTGATGAAGGACAGTAGGGGCGCGTCCTTAAACATGGCGATGAGGTAGTTGCCTAGGGCGGGAATGACGACGGGGATCGCCTGGGGGAGCACGACACGCGTCCACGTGTGCAATGGATTGAGGTTGAGCGCGGTCGAAGCCTCCCACTGGCCCCTGGGAACGGAGTCGATCCCGGCGCGGTACACCTCGGAAGTGTAGGTGGCGTAGTGGATGCCGAGAGCGATGGCGCCGAGCTGGAAGGCGGGCAGGCTGATGCCGTAGGCGGGGGCGACATAGAACACGAAGAAGAGCTGGATGAGCAATGGCGTGCTGCGGATGAATTCCACGACGAAGCCGATGGCCATGGAGATTGGCTTCGGAGACGAGCGCCTACCGACGGCGAAAAAGAGCCCGAGGATCATGGCGATGATGATGCCGAAGAAGGTTGCCTGGAGGATGACGATGAGCCCGTCCAGGAGCTTCGGGAGGATCTCGATGGCGTAGCCGGTGTCCCAGTTGTCTCCCATGGCGGGCGCCTACAACCGGGCCGAGGTGTGCATGCCGCGGGAGGCTGCGCGTTCGGCCATGCGAACGAAGTACACCATGATTTGCGCGAGGATGAAGTAGATGATGAGCGCGATTCCGAAGAGCCAGGCGGAACTGGCGGTGCCGTTCACCTGCATGAGGCGCGCCTCCCAGAGGATGTCGGAGAGGGTGATCATGGAGACGAGCGCGGTGCCTTTGAGCAGTTCGATCAACAGGTTGCCGTAGGGCGGAAGCATCACGACCACGGCCTGGGGAAAGATGACGTAGCGCATGCGCTGAAAGGAGCTGAGATTGATGGCGATGGCCGCTTCCGATTGGCCTTTGGGCACCGCCGCCACGGCCCCACGCACGATTTCTGAACCATAGGCGCCCATGTTCAGGCCGAGCACGACGACTCCGGCCTCCATAGGCGAGAAGCTGGGCCCCACCAGCGGCAGGGCAAAGAATACCCAGAAGAGCTGGATGATGGCGGAGGAGCCGCGGAAGAAATCGACGAAGACCTGGTTGACCCAGCGGATGAGGCGGAAAGGGGACAGGCCGGCGAGTCCGGAGACGATGGCTACGACTGTGCCGAGCGCCGACGCCATGAGGGTGAGCTGCACGGTGACCTGTGTGCCCGCCCAGAAGTTACTGGCGATCGTGCTATCGAACACTGCGAATCCCCTGCTACCGGTTGATTAGGGTCGCGATCCGTACCGCAGTCACGGGATGGTCAGTGGAACTGCCCTGCCTGTTGGCCGGGCAGTTCCACATTCGGACTAGCCTTCGCAGAGTTCTGCCGCGGTGCGGCCCTTGGCGGCATCGACTTCGTCGTCGAAACCAAACTCGAGCACGAGTGGCTTGATCTCGTCGCCGTCCTTCATTTGGACAAGGATGTCGTTGAAGGCTTCGTAGAGGTCACCATCGCCGTTGCGGAAGCCGTAGCCGCCGCAGCCCGATTCGTTCTGGCCGTCGATGACGACATCGAAAGCCTCGGTGGATTCGACGTTCCCGCCCACGCGTTCGATTTCGGCGCGGATGGCGAGGCTGGTCGCGGCGATTGCGTCGACGCGGCCCGAAGAGAGTCCTTCGCCGGCGCTGACGATGTCGTCGAAGAAAACGATCTGGTCTGAGGAAACGCCGAGGGCTTCGGCATAGCCGGCTTCCACACCGCCGGTTTGCACGCCGAGCGTGGCATCGGGGTTGGCGGCGACGTCTTCATAGGAGTTGAGGCCCATCGGATTGCCGGCGGCGACGCCGAAGGCCTGCGGCACGCAATAGTCGGGGTCGCTGAAGGTGATGGCGTCGCAGCGGTCGGGGTTGATGAACATGCCGGCGGCGATGATGTCGAAACGGCCCGCCTGGAGCCCCGGGATGAGTGAGCCGAAGGGGACGACGACGGCGTCAACTTCATCGATACCGAGGCGGCTCAGCACTTCGCGGGCGACGGTTGGGGCTTCGCCGGTGACTTCGCCGGAAGCGTCAGCGAAACCGTAGGGAGCTTCGTTGGCGAATCCGATGCGGATGCGGCCTTCGCGGCGGGCGCGTTCTAGAGTTGATTCGTCGCCGCTTCCGCCGTTGTCGTCGTCATCACCGCAACCGACGAGAGCGATGGAGGCGGCACCGATGCCAGCGATGGCGGCGCCGCGGAAGAGCCCTCGGCGTGTGACGGATCTGC
>CAZDZP010000260.1:0-3933 GCA_964509855.1 uncultured Anaerolineaceae bacterium
TGGACGAACCCGCCGAGCCCGTCGAAACCGAAGAGCAGACGCTCGACCAGGACGAGGCCCAGGGCGAGCCAGTGCAGCCGGAGACCACCGCGGGCAAGGCTCCCGAAGCCCCTCTGCCGCCCAAGGCCGGCGCTGGCAACGCGCTCACCACGACCGGAGGCGGCGTCGGACTCGGCATCTTCGCCCTGGTAGCGACCCTCGGCGGAGCCGCCGGCGCGCTCCTTCGCAACAAGAGCCGCGCGTAGTCTCCACCCCGCGCATGCAGAACGCCCCGGCTACAACCGGGGCGTTTCTGTGTGTCGAAAACTAGTCGCGTGGCGCCGCCGTGCGAGCGTGGGCAACGATGCCGTGCGCCCGCCCGCCGGGGGACTCCACCGTCGGCGGCTGGCTCCCGCTGCGCGAAACCGCCCAGCCCACGTGGTGGCCAATGATGTGGTTGGTGAAGCCCATCATGTCCTGCATCTGGTTGAGCGAGAGCTTCATCATTCGCAGCCGGAAGCGATCCTGCTCGGCCACGCGCTTCGCGTAGGTCAGCACGGTTTCCTCCAGCTGCTGCCGCGGCACCGCCTGGTGCACGAAGCCCATCTCGACCACTTCCTCCGCCGACAGGAAGCGGTTTTCGAACACGATCGCCTTCGTCCGCCGCACGCCGATGTCCCACGGCATCGAGAAGTACTCGATGTCCGACATCAAGAACTCCGTGTCCTCCGCCGCGAAGATGACGTCCATCGCCGAGGCAAGCATCCAACCCGCCAGCAGGCAGTGCCCGTGCACCTGCGCAATCGTCGGCTTGGGCAGCGAGCGGTACTTCAGCAGGTGGTCGATATCGAGGTTCCACGTGCGCTCGTACATGTCCCGCGTCGGATTGTCCGAAGGGCCACGCGGCGGATTGTCCGGTGAGCCGAGGTCGTGCCCGGCGGAGAAGGCCTCGCCGTTCGCCTTCAGAATGATTACGCGCACCTCGTTGTCCTCCGTGGCGCGTTCGAAGGCGGCGTCCAGCTCCTTCATCGTCTGCAGGCTCAGTGCGTTGCGGTAGCGCGGCCGGTTGAGCGTGACCACGGCGATGCGCCCGTCATGCGTGGTGTCGTAGAGGATGCGCGGTTCGCTCTTGGCGGTGGGCTCAGTCATGCGTCGATGCTCCTTGGCGATGCTCCGGGTGATGGAAAGTGTGCCGCATCCTCGCACGGTTCCCGCGTGCCGGGGAGTGGTCGGCGCGAGAGGACGGCCACCGGCGATGTTGCGGGATCCCCCGCGGACTACGGGTTAGCTCCCTGTAATTTCTTAACAAAGGGGGTGAACGGAACGAAAGGGGGTGGCACCCTGCGTGGCAGTGAAACGAACATTCCCCCGTTCCGTACCCGTGGCATTGGCCCTCGCAGGCATCGCGCTTGCTCTGATGGCGGTGCTCCAGGGCACCAGCCCCGGCGACGCGCAGGACCCCGTCTACCGCATGCTCGCGCCCGGCGTCGTCCAGGAAGCGGACGGCGACTACATCGCCTTCAACGACCCGCCCGCACCCATGGTGCCCACGAACACGCCGACCGCGACTCCAACAAGAACAGCGACGGCTACCGCCACTCCCACGGTGAAGAAGTCAGTCACGGTGACGGCCACACCTACCGCAACCTTCGAAGCGGCGACACCCACCGCTACCCCGCTCCCCTTCGGCCTCGAATGCGAAGCGTGGGGGCAGGACGCCGACTACTTCCTGTGCATCCAGCCGACCGATTCGGTGCAAGGGCTGTTCGAAGTCGTGGTGGTCGCGAAGTCCCAGGCAGCGTTGAACAAGTACTTCAAGGTGTTGGTCTCCGGCCCGAACGATCCGCTGCAAACGCCGCCCGCGGAGACGGTGCAACGCCTGCCCAACGAGGTCGGCCAACTGCATCGCTACGAATACGGCCGTGACCTCGGCCGTTACGCGCCGTACGCCCCGGGCACCTACCAGGTTTCCGTGTGGGCCGTGGTGAATCTCGGCGAAAACCCGGTTCGCTTCACGGTGCCCTACTCTCCCGAATAGGCCGCGCCAGGAACCTACCCTCGCTGCAGCCGCCGGTGTTCAACCATCGTGCAACGGTCCTGCGTGGCAGCGAGCCCGGCTTCGAGCGCGCGGGCGACGCCCTCCTCGTTCGTGATACCCGACTGCAGCCAGACAGCACTCGCGCCGGCCGCGATGGCGTCGTCGATGACCTCGTCCGTCTGCTCGCTGCGTACGAACACGTCCACCAGGTCCACCTTCCCTGGGATGTCCTGCACGTTGCGATAGGTCTTCTCGCCCATCGTTTCGTCCACCCACTTCTGCTTCGGGACGGGAATCACGCGGTAGCCCTGCGACTTCAGGTAGCTCGCGATCTGGTAGGCGGTGCGCTCGGGGCGGTCGTCCAGCCCGACAACGGCGATGGTCTTTGCGTTCATCAACGCAGCATCAGCCGCGACTTCGGTTTCGGGTGTCGGCATCTTTCCTCCATGGCGGGCGCGCCTGCTGTTCTCAACGATACCAGCACCGGCGCGGTCCGCCCGGCCTGCTAGTCGATGAGCGTGGGGAAGAACACCTGCCACGCCAGCGCCGACTTCGCCGTAAGGCTGAGCACAATGTAGGCCGCTTCGCCGAAGAGGTAGTTCCGCCACTTCCCGGTCTGGCGGTACTGGAGCACCTGGTTCAGCGCGAAGATGTTGAAGAACACGAAGAGCGAAACGAAGATGCCGATGACGAAGCCCGGCGCACTCGCATCGTTCGTGGGCGACATGATGTAGATGCCGATGCCAATCCATGGCACCGCGCCGGCGATGCAGCCAAACCAGAACGGCAGCCAGCCGCCGGAGCCCGGGGCTTCGTACTTCTCCTGCAGCCAGCCGAAGAGAATCATCGAGGCGTTAACGCCGAAGAGCGCGAGCAGTGCTACGACATCGCTGATGCCCGTGAGCATGGCAATGAGCACGATCATCAGCGAAGCGCTCACGCTGTATTCCATCCAGCGCGCGTAGTTGCGGTGCCGTTCGAGTTGCCCGCGGTACCAGCCGAACACGCCCGGTGACGAAATCACGAAGTGCGCCAGCGCCGAAAGATAGAGGAAGGCCGCCACCGCGAGGCCAATGCGGATATCGAACCACTCGCTCAGTTCCGGGGGCGCCTCGCCGGGCGGTCCCTCCATGAAAGTGGCTGTCACCGGGAGCGCGAAGTCGTTGGAAAGCAGCACCAACACGGTCGCCTGGATGGCGTGCAGTACACCAGCGACAAGGTTGAATACGCGCAGCCGGGAATAGGTGCGGTCGTCGCCCGCGGTTCGGTTCGTCATCAGTAGCTCCCCGGGGGCGGGCGCGTGCCCCACGTACTACTCTACGAGATTGGGCAGGCTATTCCACCACTTCCTCTCGATTCCGTACTTCTACGCCAGTCGCGTCGTCAATTTCCACGAGCTCCCAGCCTTCGGGTAGCCGAAGTTCCGCATCCGTAATCGCGACGACGGCGTTCGCCAGCGCGAGCGTGCGGTCCATGCCGTCGAACTGGTCGCTCGCGGCGACGGGCACCTGCGATAGCTTCAGCCGCTTGCCGCTCTTCTTCTGCAGCCAGAGCGCGAACTGGCGAAGGTCGTCGCTGTTGTCCTTCCAGCGGTCCTCTTCCTCACCTTCGATGAGCACTTCGAGGAAGTCGATCTTGTGGAAGGGGACGAGTTCCTTCGTGCCGATGCCCATGCCGAGGTAGCCCTGCTGCCACGTCGCCGAACCCTTGGCGCGGTCGACCACGATGTCCGCCCCTACAAGCGCGCCGACAATCGCCATCATCGAAACCGGGAAGGCGAAGAGGCAGTAGAACAGCAGAAGCGCCAGCGCCCAGAAGGGTAACGCCGAACCACCCGCGGCCAACGCCGCGCCGGCGGCAACCACCGTCCCCAACCCGAGCACCGGGAGAAACAGCGCACCGCGCGCCGCCTTGAT
>CAZDZP010000261.1:0-3871 GCA_964509855.1 uncultured Anaerolineaceae bacterium
CTCGCCGGCAAGATGAAGAACACTCGCTTCGAACCGAGTGGCCCCACGGGCAACCCCCAGATCCCGCTCGCGTCGAGCATCGTGGACTACGTTTTCCGGTGGATGGAGCTGAAGTTCGGCGGCGGCCGTGCAGCCATTCAGCCGGCGCTCATCCCCATGGAAGAAGTCGTCCATTCGACAGCGGTCGACTTCGACAAGCACGAGAATGCGATGCCCAGCGGAATGGGCTGCCCGGAGTGCGGCACGGTGCTCCTCTATTCGGAAGGCTGTCTGATGTGCCGTAGCTGCGGCTACAACAAGTGCGGCTAAACGCCGCACGGATGTTTGGATAGCAACAGGGCGCCGGAAACGGCGCCCTGTTGCATTGCGAAGACTCCTGCCAGCTCCTGTCAGGGTGGGGCTACCGACGCTGACAGATCTCCCGCAGAGTAGTGCGATGCAACCTTCCGAAAACCACAACGCCATCCTCGTCGAGCTCTTTCGTCACAACACCTGGGCGAACCTGCACCTCATCGACTTCCTGCAGACCGTCGATACGGAAGTGCTGGAGGCTGCACAGCCCGGGACGTTTGGCTCCATCAGCCAAACGCTGGTGCACATCGTGGCCAACGAGCAGGCCTATCTCGCGTCGATCGAGGGCCGCCCTCCCACATCGCCGCTCTTCGGGGCGACGACCATCCCATCGTTGAAGGAACTCGCCGAACTCGCACGCTCCTCGGGCGAGCAACTCGAATCAGGGGCGGCGGCGATGCAGCACTCCGACCGAGTCAGCGGCGAGTTCGGTGGGCGGCCATTCGAGATGGCGGCGTTCGTACCGCTGCTGCAGTCGATCAACCACGGAACGGAACACCGAAGTCACATCGCCACCATCCTGGGAGCGGCGGGACTGGAGCCGCCCGAACTGGACTGCTGGGCAATGTGGGACGCAGGCACGGCCGCCTCCTGACTCACGTGGGCGAGGACCGGCCCGAGCCGGTACACTCGGAGGATGGGTTTCTACTACGGTTCGAATGAGCCGCCTGACGATCCTGGACAGGGTGGCTGGCGCGAGACCATCACCATCATATTCGTCGTCTTCCGCGTGCTCGCCGTCCCGCTCGCGATCCTTATGGGCGCCATCTTCGCGCTCTTCGCGCTGTTCTGGCTCTTCACCGTGCACGTGCTGCTCGGTTTCGGGATTATTGGGATGCTGGTCGGGGCCCTTGTGGTGCGAGGCATTTGGGAAGCAAAGCACCCACCTGATTTCGGATGACCGCCGCAAGTGAACCGTTCGTTCTGCGGAACGTGTCGTACCTCCGTGAACGGATTGAGCGGGCCTGTCGCCGCGCCGGGCGAGATCCCGCCGAGGTCACGCTGATTGGCGTGACCAAGACGCACGGCATTGAAGCCGTTGCTAGCGCGTGGGACGCCGGCGTTCGCGACTATGGCGAGAACCGAGCCCAGGAAGGGTGCCCGAAGGTTGTCGAGCTAGCCGCCAGGAACCTGCCGGCGCGATGGCACTTCCTTGGCCACCTTCAGACGAACAAGGTTCGCGAGGTCGTTCGGCACTTCACGGTGCTGCATTCGCTGGATTCGGAACGGCTGCTCGGCGCAATCGAACGCGAGCTTTCGTCACAGGGCCTGGCGCCGCTCGACGCGTTTATCGAAGTCAACATCGCGGGTGAAGCCTCCAAGGAGGGGCTACGGCCGGGCGATGTGTCCGCGCTCGTGGCCAGTGCGCGGGCAAGCAAGCACGTAAACCTGCGCGGGCTGATGACCGTTGCGCCCCGTGTGGCCGATCCCGAGCAGGTGCGCGCAGTTTTTCGCGAACTTCGGGAACTTGCGCATTCGATGGACCTCCATCAGCTTTCCATGGGAATGACCGAAGACTTCGAAGTCGCGATAGAAGAAGGTGCGACCCACGTTCGCATCGGCCGTGCACTATTTGGGGAGCGCGCAGAATGACCTTCGTACTCGTTGGGGGCGGCGTGATGGGCGAAGCAATGCTCACCGCCGCGCTGGCACAGGGCGTAATCGACCGTCAGTCGACGATCGTGTGCGAAAAGCTCCCGGAACGCCGTATGGCCATCGAAGCCGCTCACGGGGTAACGACAACCGACAGCATGGAAGCAGCCGTTTCGCAGGGGGACAACGTCGTCATCGCTGTGAAGCCCCAGGATGCTGGATCGCTTCACGGGCGGGTTAAGCCCGACGCGTTGCTCATCTCGGTGATGGCCGGCGTTCGCATCGAAGCGGTGCAGGAACTCCTCGACCACCATCGTGTGGTGCGAGCGATGCCGAACACACCGGCAGCAATTCAGCGCGGGATGAGCGCATGGTTTGCCGCGCCCGACGTGACGCCTGAGCAGCGAGACTTCGCGCAGAAACTCCTGGGCGCCTTTGGCAAAGAGCTGGAAGTGGACAGCGAACTGAAGCTGGACATGGTGACGGCGGTGAGCGGCAGCGGGCCAGCCTACGTATTCCTTTTCATAGAAGCGCTGATCGACGCTGCCGTGTCCATTGGCCTTACGCGCGCGCAGGCCGAGTTGCTGGCGATGCAAACCGTCACTGGTTCGGCGGAGTATGCGATGCAATCCGGGGTGCACCCGGCGCAGCTGCGAGCGGCTGTCACCTCCCCGGCCGGCACGACGGCCGCTGGCCTTGCGAAGCTCGAACGCAACGGCCTTCGCGCGGCCATCGAAGAGTGCGTGCAGGCAGCCTTCAATCGGTCGTTGGAACTTGGAGGTCCACGTTGAACCCTACCGTCGCGGCAATTTTCACCGCGTTTCTCTATGCTCTCGTCATCGCCGTTGTGCTACGTGCGCTGATGAGCTGGTTTCCGAATGCGGCGAACAACCAGTTCGGGCGAATCCTTTACCAGGTGACGGAGCCGCTGCTCGAACCCGTTCGCCGCATCATGCCGCGCACGGGAATCATCGACCTGAGCGCGCTCATCGTGATCATCGTCCTGTACGTGATGATCAGCGTTGTAGACCGCATAACCGCGACCTAACCCCGCTTCAATTGGGGATTGTGCATCTGCTATGATCGCTATGTAGCAATTGTCGGAGGACGGCGATTCACCCGATCCTTGCCCAGGTTACCGTCACTTTTATCCAGATTCTCACCTGGGCTATCATCGCGCGCGCGTTGATGAGCTGGGTTCCGATCGACCAGAACAGCCCGCTGGTGCAGGCGCTCAACCGCGTAACCGAGCCGATTATTGACCCCATCCGGCGAGTGATGCCGCAAGGCGGGATGATCGATCTCAGCCCGCTGATGGCCATCATCCTTCTGATTGTGATGAGCCAGGTGGTTTGGAGCCTGCAGGACCCGTCGCTCTACTAGGCGCATTCGCCCGGCAGCGATGCAGGGGCGAAACTAGGGAGCGTGACAGCTCCTTCCGCTCTTTCCCCTGTGTTGGAAGTAATGGCGGCAGTCCGGCGATATGGTGACGCCCGTGGCCTCGACGGGCTGAATCTTACGGTGCCGGGCGGCAGCATTTACGGGATCCTTGGTCCGAACGGAAGCGGCAAGAGCACCCTCCTCACACTCCTGGCGGCGGGCGAGCAGCCCGAATCCGGGGCGATTCGTTTCCAAGGCGAGCTCCTGGACCCTGGCCTGCGCCGCAACTTTGGCATCGTCTTCCAGGAACCCACGCTCGATCCCCTGGCGCGCGTTTCAGACAACCTCGAACTTTCGGCGCGGCTCTACGGGATGGGACGCCCAACGGCACGGGACCGAGGCGAGGAACTCCTTGCGGCATTCGGACTTGCGGACCGGTGGAACAGCCCGATTGCATCGCTTTCGGGCGGAATGCGCCGCCGCGTGGAGATCGCGCGGGCATTGATCCATTCGCCTGCGTTGCTCTTGCTGGATGAGCCAACCACCG
>CAZDZP010000262.1:0-1124 GCA_964509855.1 uncultured Anaerolineaceae bacterium
GTGCCGATTTACCGCGAAACCATCGACGACATCGTGGGCATCGTGTACGCAAAGGACATGCTGCGGGCAGCCTCGAACTCCAATGGCCGCGAGAACCGTGAGCGGAAAGTGACGGAGTTGATCCGCGACCCGGTGTTTATTCCTGAATCGAAACGGCTGGACCAGCTACTCACGGAGATGCGTGCTTCACGGACGCACATGGCGATTGTGCTGGACGAATACGGCGGGACGGCGGGTCTGGTGACCATCGAGGACTTGCTGGAGGAAATCGTCGGCGAAATCGAGGACGAATACGACACCGCCCGCGCACCGGTGGAGATGATTTCGGAACATGAAGTGGTGATCGATGCGGGCGCCGACACGGAAGCACTGCAGGAACTCTTCGGCGTGGACGTGGAATCGGAAGACTACGAGACCGTTGGCGGACTTGTGATTCACGAACTCGGCAGGCTGCCATCCGTGGGAGACGAGATCTGCGTGGAAGGATTGAAGCTCCGCGTTCTGAGCATGGCGGGGCGGCGCATTCGCCGGCTGCGAATCGAACGCGAGGTTGAAGACGCGGTTGAAAGCATCGCCGCCAAGTGAGTGGAGCCGAGAACAACCGGAACGAAGAACTGCCGTACTGGCTCGCCCTGCGGCGGGCCGGCCTTGGGAGCACGAATTTCGCGCTGCTGCTTGCGCGTTTTGGGTCAGTTTCGCAAGCGTGGGACCGGAGTCCGGAAGAGCTCGCGGCCGCGGGAGTCGACCGGCGCTACGCGGCGAGCGTCGCGAAGGCGCGTTCCACATTCGACCCGGAGAAGGAACTCGAACCCATCGAGCGGCTCGGCCTGCGCGTGTACACGTGGCTAGACGATGATTTCCCGGAACCGCTGCGAAACATCGAACAGGCCCCGCCCGTATTGTTCGTGCGAGGAAGCATAGGGCCGACCTTCGACCCGGCCATTGCGGTGGTTGGGACGCGAAATGTAACGCCGTATGGCCGCCAGGCGACTGAGCAATTCGTGAGCACCCTTGCCGGCGCTGGAGTGGCCATCGTCAGCGGCCTTGCGCACGGTATCGACACCGCAGCTAAGCAGCCGAATGTGTCTGAGGTCTTCAATTTGACCGCTTGAAGGGTCAACGAA
>CAZDZP010000262.1:1134-3864 GCA_964509855.1 uncultured Anaerolineaceae bacterium
TGGAGTCGCCATCGTCAGCGGTCTCGCGCGAGGAGTTGATGCGATAGCCCACAGGATAGCGGTGGAGAAGGGCGCGCCAACCGTTGCTGTGATGGCGGGGGGCATCGACCAGGTGTATCCGCGGGAGAACCAGGGACTGGCGGAAAAGATCGTCGAACACGGCTGCCTCGTCAGCGAGTACCCACCGGGTATCCCGGCGCGGCCGGACTATTTTCCGCGGCGAAATCGCATCCTCTCCGGGCTGGCCCGCGCCACGCTCGTGGTGGAGGCGGGAGAAGGCAGCGGCGCATTGCACACCGCCAACTGGGCGTTCGAACAGGGCCGCGATGTGTTCGCAATCCCGGGGAGCATCTTTTCGCGACAGAGCTGGGGAACGAACCAGCTCATCCGGGAGCACACGGCAAAGCTGGTCACGACGCCCGAACAACTGTGCGAGGAAATCAACGTACTCACGGCGATTCGCCAGTTCCCGCTACCGGCGCCGGCCCTGGACGCTGGACCGGCAGCGCCAGCGGCAAGCGCTCCGTCGCTTCCCGCAGCGGCCGGGGGTAGCCCAATCTTGCAGTTGATGGATACGGGACCTCAGCATGTGGACGAGCTTGCCCGGGCCAGCGGCAGACCAGTCCACGAACTCAGCGCAGAGTTGCAGTTGCTGGCGTTGCAAGGGCTGATCCTGGAAACAGGTCCGATGACTTTTTCGAAAGCCTGAGTACGCGAACGACGGCTTTCGCTCGACAACAAACACAGTGGCCCCCTAGGCTCAAAGCAACTCCCGGAGCAGTTCCGGAGTTATAGGAACACGAATGACAACAGCCAGCACCTCGCCAAAAGCTCCCAAGCGGACGAAGAAGTCCACCCCCGCGGTAACCCCTGAGCTGGATTCGCCATCGGCGAATGGCAACGGACGCGGGGGGAAGAGTGGGGGCAAACTGGTGATCGTCGAGTCCCCGGCGAAGGCGCGTACGGTCGCAAACATCCTTGGCGACGGCTACACGGTCATCGCGTCGGTTGGCCACGTCCGCGACCTCCCGAACTACGGCTACGGGCTGGAGGACTTCGAGAACTTCCGGCCAAAGTACGTTGTCGTGAAGGACAACCGCCGCGGCGTCGATAAGAACGTGGTCATTGACGAGATCACGAAAGCGGCCAACAAAGCTGACTTCATCTTCCTTTCGACGGACCCCGACCGCGAGGGCGAGGCGATTGCGTGGCATATCAAGGAAGCCGCGCACATCCCGGACGACAAAACCAGCCGCGTCGTGTTCCACGAGATTACGAAGCCTGCGATCGAGGAGGCCTTCGAGCACCCCGGTACCCTGAACATGGACCTGGTGGACGCGCAGCAAACGCGCCGCGTTCTTGACCGGCTCATCGGCTTTCCACTCACGTGGTTCGTACAGGGAAAGGTTGCCCGCAACGCAAGCGCTGGCCGCGTACAAAGCGTGGCCCTGCGGCGGATCGTAGACCGCGAGCGGGAGATCCTGCAGTTCGTCCCGAGGGAATACTGGACTATCCATGCACTCCTAGGGGCGCAAGATGGGACCGCCGTACGCAACTTCGAGGCGGAGCTAGCACGGCTTCCCGGAGAGTCTTCGAAACCAACGATTGGTAGCAAAGATGAATCAGACGCGCTGATCGCGGCGTTCCAACGGAGCGATTTCAGCGTAGCAACGGTGAAGCGCGGCGAACGGAAAAAGAGTCCGATGGCGCCGTTCACAACCAGCACCTTCCAGCAGGCGGCGAGCAACCGGCTCGGGATTGGCGCACAACAGGCGATGAGCCTCGCACAACAGTTGTACGAGGGCGTTACAGTGCCGGGCGTTGGCCCTGTGGGTCTCATCACCTACATGCGAACGGACTCCCTGAGCATTTCGCCCGTGGCGCGGGGAGAAGCCCGTGCCTACGTTGAAGGACGTTGGGGCAAGGACTACATGCCCGACAAGGAACGCGTCTACCGAACACGCTCGAAGGGCGCACAGGAAGCACACGAAGCGATTCGACCGACTTCGGTGGAGCGAACGCCCGAGAGCCTCCGCGGTGTGCTCGACGCCCAGCAACTGCGCGTGTATCAGCTTATTTGGCAGCGGTTCGTCGCGAGCCAAATGGCCGACGCGCGTTTCACGACGCGCCAGGTGGAAATCGAAGCCAAGGAAGGGGCCACCCTTCACGGCACGTTTCGCGCGAGCGCACAGCAGCTCGCGTTCGCCGGTCACCTTCAGGCCTACGGAAAGCACGAAGCCGAAGTGGTGGGCGAAGACGAAGATGCCGAGTCGAACCTCCCGGAGGTTACCGAGGGACAACGCCTGGAGCGGCAGAAGGTGGACGGCCACCAGCACTTCACTGAACCGCCTGCGCGTTTTACTGAAGCCTCGCTGGTGAAGGAACTGGAAGAGCTTGGCATCGGGCGGCCCAGCACCTACGCGTCGATCGTAGGCACCGTGCAGAAGCGCGACTACGTGAAGAAAGAGGGCCGTGCGCTCGTACCGCAGGAACTGGGGTTCGTGGTGAACGACCTGCTGGTGAAGCACCTCGACACCTACGTTGAGCCGCAATTCACCAGCCGCATGGAAGACCAGCTCGATGAGATTGCGGAAGGCAAGAACCAGTACTTGCCGGTCGTGCGCGACTTCTGGACGAGATTCGAGGGAGACCTGGAACGGGCGAAGCAGTCGGCGGAGAAGCAGGTCGAACAGACCGACTTCCTTTGCGACGTCTGCGGCGAGGCGAACC
>CAZDZP010000263.1:0-3861 GCA_964509855.1 uncultured Anaerolineaceae bacterium
CTTCCGCCACGGCTAGCCCTTCACCGGTCCGTTGATCATCCAGCGGTGGCCGAAGGGGTCGGTGATGGTCGCCATGCGGCCGTAGGGTTCGTCCCTGGGTTCGCGGTCCACCGTCGCGCCGGCAGCGATCGCCTGTTGCATGGCGGCATCGGTGTCGGTGACTTCGAGCACCAGGCAGGAACTGGACCCGCCAAGCGATTCGGGGCCGAGCACGTTGATCTCGGGATGCTCGTCCGAGAGGTAGAGGCTGATGGGACCGATGGAGAGTTCCGCATGACCAATGCGGCCGTCCTCTTCCTGGTACCGCTGGCCAGACTCGACAGCGTCGAACGCCTTGCCGTAGAACTCGATTGCCTCGGCCGCGCGGCGAACCGTGAGATAGGGAACCGCGGCGTAGGTGGGATAGGCGGGAGCGGGGACGTAGTTTCCGAAGCTCCACTCGTTGCCTTCGCAGTCCTTCACCGAATAGCCAGCGCCGCCGTAGTCCTTCTCTTCGTAGGGGCGGGTTATCTCGGCGCCTGCCGCGACCACCGAGTCGTAGTGGGTGCGCACGTCTGCGACGTAGACGTAGGGCGCGTTGAAGGGCAGCGGCGTGGTCGGATGCGCTTTTGGGATGCTGCCGATCATGATGGCGCCGCTACCGAAGGCCATCTCGGCGTGTGCGACGGTCCGTTCGCCTTCGCCGGGGACGACGAGCAGGCGGCGGAAGCCGAACACGCGCTCCAGCCAATCGATGGCGCCGAGGGGGTCGCGGTACGCGGGCGCTCCGTAAAAGACGGGCATTCCGTTGGGTGGGTTGAGTGGCATCGAAAAACTCCAAGGGTGTTGCTGCGGCTAACGGTAGCGCCGCGGCGACTGAGCCGTCTTGTACGAAATTTCCGGATTAATCCCCGACGACTCCGCCCATGTCCGGGACGAGCCGCTGGAGGAACTCCGACGGCGAAACGCCCGCGAACTGGCGGAAATCCCGGTTCAGATGCGGCTGGTCGTAGTAGCCGAACTCGCAGGCGATATCGGCCCAGCCGTCGCCTTCGGATTGCTGCAGCTTTTCGACAACACGCGCGAAGCGGGCGACGCGTCCCATCGTGCGCGGCGAAACGCCCACGTGGTCGCGAAAGGCGGCGATGAGCGCCTTGTGCGTCATTCCCAGCTCGCGGGAGAGCGCGGCGATCGTCGGTGGCTCGGGGCTTTCCAATTGCGCAATCGCCCACGCGACTCCGCGGGGAGGCGGTGGCGCGGCGGCCAGACGAGCTTCGACGGCACCATGGAGCAGGGCAAAGGTCACTTCGGCACTGGCGGATTCGCGCACCTGCTCAACGAGGATTCTCCCGGCCGCGCCCAGCACGTCCTCGGCTTCGAACACGCGGTTCGTGAGTTCGTTCATGGGTACGCCGAAGAACTGTCGTGCGCCTAACGGAGTGAACTTGATCTCGACGCCGGCCTGCTCACCGTCGCAGTAGGACGTGGCATAGGTGTCGTGGAAGCCGGCAAGGAAGGCGCCGTAGGGCTTCGGCTCCCGTCCGGGGTCCGCTGGCGCCCCAATACGAATGGGAGCACCCGTGCTGATGATGAAGGGGATGCCGAGGGACGGCGTTTCACGCCGGTGTTCGAAGCGCTTGATGTGTTCGCGATACGCAGCGAAGGAGCTGACGAAGGGGCGCAGGCCTGGCGGGGGTTCGCCCACGGCCACTTCCCAATCGCCAACGTCTGATTCGTGCCGGCGGACCCGCATTGCCATGCGAGGAGGGTAGCAGAGGACGTCAATATCGTAGCGACCGGAAGACACTACAATTCCGGGGACGATGAACAGGAAAGCGGAAACGGTCGCAGAGTACATGGAGACGGTAGCGCCAGACATGCGCGTCCCGCTGGAAGAACTGCGCAGGCAACTCATGGCGCTGGCTCCGACCGCTACCGAGACCATCAGCTACGCGATGCCCACGCTTCGATACAGGGACCGGGTGCTCGTGCATTACGCGGCGTGGAAGAATCACCTGGCCCTCTACGGGCTCGATGTGGCCGGCCACGCCGAGCTGCTCGCGCCTTACGACACGGATAAGGGCACGATTCGTATCCCGGCGGATGAGCTGCCGCCGGCCGAGCTGTTAGCAACGCTGGTTAGCGACCGTATCGCCGCCATAGATTCGGCGCGTGACGCGAAAAAGGCACGCAGACCCGCCTGACCATTTGGGCGCGCTTTACCGCTGCACCGGGATAGTGAATGGTATGGCCGACAACACCGGACACAGCGTCCGAGCGGGAGCAGTACATGTCCGATGCCATCTACGCCGGGAGCTTTGACCCGATCACCAGCGGGCACACCGCGATCATCCGGGCCGGGCTTGTGGCGTTCGATCGCATCATCGTGGCGGTGTTGACGAACGCGTCCAAGAATCCGCTGTTCACCGTCGACGAGCGCATTGAGATGATCCGCGACGCCGTTGACGGCGACCCGCGGGTCGAAATCGACCGCTTCGAACGGGGGCTACTGGTGGACTACGCCCAGCAAAAGGGCGTCCGCGTGGTGCTACGCGGCCTGCGCGCGGTCGGCGACTTTGAATACGAACTGCAGATGGCGAACATGAACCGCCACCTCGGCCCCGGCATCGAAACGGTCTTCATGCCTGCGAACGACCTCTTCTTCGTCAGCTCAACGCTGATAAAAGAAGCCGCCTCGCTGGGCGGCAACCTGCACGGCATCGTGCCCCCCATGGTGGAGCGGAAGCTCAAGGAGAAGTTCGGGGGCTAGGGAAGATGTGACCGACTGTACCACTGGATCTGCCTGAATCAACCTAACCGAGGCTAAGCAGTGGAAACTCGTCCAACGGGAGTTTGTCAATCTGACGGCTCTGCAAGAGACAGAAACGCGAAATGACTCTTCGGGCAGCGTTCAGCACCTCGGTTCTTTCGATCGACGAGATTTGCACGAGGCGCCCATGGCGAATGAGGTCGGCCGGTTCTTTCAGATTTTCAACAATCCATGACTTGTCGACATTCAGCGCTTCGCGCAGAGCGGCCCAACCTTCGCTACGGTCGTCGGCAAAATGGTATATGAGAACCTCAACCGCCCGGTAGCAGTGGAAGGCAGTGTCATCCGGCTCAAGGATGGCTCGTCTGTAATCAGCCAATGCCCTGCCTATCTGCCATCGTCTCCCAGTTGGGTCATCGAGCAGAAGTCCTGCTATACCCAAGAAGTCCAGACCCTCAGAACCATTGTCGGGGAGACTTTCAACGGCCAAATCGACGCCGAAAACCTGCAGCTTGCCCGATCGGGCAACCCCCGTGATCTCGACTCGATACCCGCAAGAGTTCACAAAACCCAAGGCATCTACGATGGCTTGAGTAATCGAAGTGATGGCGTTCCGTTGAGTCGCTGCTTCCGTGTGTAGCTGCCCGGTAAGCACTACAGAAATTTGCGACACGCCAATCTGCAAGTTGATCGTCGCCAGAGAGTCTGCCGAATAGCCTATACGAATGGGTGGCAAACCGAGCACGTCTAAGCTCGCCCGCTCGGGATGAACGCGACCGAAGTAGTGGGCTATGTCGGAAGACGACTCGTCCACAACTACCGCCCTTACCGCGCGGGCTCGCCTGTTCCCCAGTCGACGTACATGGGCATGACAACACAGGCACGCGGAAGATTAGCCGATCGAAAAGTACCGTTCCGCATGACGGTGGTACTGGAGAAGCCGTGTATTCGGGGGCAGAGTGGCACAGGCCCAGACCGATAAGGGGAGGCTCCATAGATGCACAAACGGGTGAGAACCGCTTCGCTTCCCCTAGGATGAGCCCGTGGGGGTGCAAAACCTGTGGGGCGTCAAAACCTTGATCGCCTTTGATTTGACGGTTTCGTCCGCGTGA
>CAZDZP010000264.1:0-3860 GCA_964509855.1 uncultured Anaerolineaceae bacterium
CACTGGCCCGTGGTGCCGTTCCAGTATTGGTCGTCGCCCTCACGCTGTATGACGAAACCCATGGCCGAAGGCGAAAGCGTTCCGTGCGTCGCGGAGAACGCGAGTCGGCTGCGTCCCGTCACCGTTTCGTGTGCTGGGTTGGTCACCACAACCTGGGTAGAACTGACGGTGCTAGCCGGGGTCGCGGTCGGCAAGGGCGTGTTTGTCGCCGTGGGAACCGTGGTGTTTGTCGGTGTCGCCGTGGGAACCGGGGTGTTTGTTGGCGTATTCGTGGCCGTCCCGGGGACGTTCGTGGGCGTGTTGGTGTTTGTCGGCGTGGCAGTCGGCGCTGCGACCTGGCACGTTGGCGAAGGTAGCGAGTTCGCGGGACCCTGGTCGTGGACGTACTCGATCACGAGTTGCGGACGATTGGCCGGATCGGTGGCATTGAAGCTGTGTAGCGTAATCGCGTTTGAAACACCCGATGGAGGCTCCGCCTGGTAGATGCGGAAGCCAAGGTTCGCTTCGCCATCTGCCCAGTTCTGCACGATTGTCGTCACATCAAGAGCGATAGGATCGAGACTGCCGCTCTGGTACGCGAAGGGCGCACTCACGTTCTGTTGGGACGGCGGGTATGCGAGCGCGGTGTAGGTAGCGTTCGTTATCGCGCCCGGCATCGAGAGCGAAGATGGGCCACAAAGTCGCGAGGCATAGAGGGTCCGGGCGTTGTTACCGGATGCGACTCGCATCGTCAACGTGGCACTGACGATGCGGGCACCTGCTAGCGACGGGGTGTCGGCTGCCAGGTTGAAGCGAACGAGGGCATCCGAGCGCCCGCCGCTGTGGTTGTCGATAGCGAGGCTGTCGAGCGTGCCGAACGACGAAGACGGTGCAGCCGAGTTCACGTAGGTGTCTTCGAAGCCCCCGGCAACATCCGTTGAGTAGGTGCCGGCGGGGCGAAGGTCGGAAGTGGACGTCGTATAGGTGATGGTGAGGTAAGGGCGATCGGCGGAGTTAGCCGCGTTGGAGGCGTAGAAGGCAAGGTTCTCGGCACCAACGGGAAGGTAGAAGGACCACCCGTTGTTCGTTGTGCCGGAGACCAGCGCCTGCACGTTCGCGGTCACCGAAACCTGTTTCCACGTATCCGCATCTGCCGTGCCGACTTCGAACGACGGAAGATTTGTACCGCTTAGCCAGCCGCTCGCCGAGCTATTCCAGGTTGCCGAGCCATTCCAGGAGGACCCGGAGTTAAGGAACACGGGCAGGACGCCTGTTGGTGCCGACGGAGCCTCCGCGACCTTCAGATGGAGCGTGGCCGAGGTGACCGTCACGTCTCCCGGCCGGTTGTTGAGGTGGAACGGCGTCGCAAGGTCGAAGCGAATCGCGGCGCGCTTTCGTTCGCCGGAGAGACCGTCTAGGCGAAGGCGATCGTTATCGTGCGCAGTCGATGGCGCCAGTTCGTTCACGTAGGTGTCTACGACGGCGTTTGCGGTGGCTCGCAGTTCGATGGTCTCCGACGTCGCCATGGCCGCACTGGATGGGGATGGGGAATTCCAACTTGCGATGAGTACCGAAAGGCCCATGAGGAGCGCGCCCAGCGGACTGAGCAAGCGCACGGTGCGCGCGCGAGTGTGTGGGGCGGTCATGTTTCGCTAGCTCCCGGAGTACTTAATGCTGATGCCGCGGAGCTTCGAGTTCGAGCCGCCGGTGAGGTCGACCACAAGGAAGTAAAGATTGGCGGAGTTATCGACGGTGTGGTTGAAGGCCGTGGCAGTGCGCGGCGATGCGCCACCGGTCGAGTTCGTTTCCGCGAGAATGAACACCTGGTTCGCATCCGTGCCGTTGGAAAGCGGCGTGTAGTCCAGCCGCACGCGAACCCCGGTTCCAGCGAAGTGCGTCGTCATCTCCGTAACCTTTGCGCCCTGCGGGAGCTGGACGGGAGCGAAGTAGCGCTGCGACGCCGTGTCGGAGCCTACGGGCTGCAGTTCGTTGTAGTCCTTTTCGTAGAGAGCGAGGTCGCTTTCAGGGAAGAAGGCGCTGGCGGGGATGGAGATGACGCCTGCGCTCGCAGCCCCCGGGGTACCGGTGTTTGCGGGCGGGGAAAGTTCAGCGGACGAGGCGGTCACGTAGATCCAGATGGAATCGCCTGTGGAGAGCGTGCTAATCGTATTCACGACGCCTGGGGCTTCCGGAGCGAAGACGTCGTATTTCTTCGACGTGGCGTCCCAGCGGTACACGGAGGAGTACTTGCCAGCCATGCTCGCCAGCGCCTCGCTCGGGGCGGCGGATGCGCCGAGGTAGGCGACGTTGTTCCACCCGGCGACGAGACCGCCGGCGGCGCTCGCCTCGTTGCCCCGGTTGGAAACAGCCGCAAAGGCGACAACAGCGCCCAACGCGACGGAAAGTGCTACAAAGCGAATCCCACGCATGCCCTAACCTCCGGTCCCGGCGATCGATCGCGGGGCCTATGAGATCAGGTTAGGAGCGAGGGTGAGGACGGATTATTGGCGATTCCCCGCGAGCACCGATGGGGAACTCCCGCATACGGTGTGGGACAACCCTCATCATGGCAACCCGAAGGAGACGGGCGTATGCCCTAGGTCGGCTCAGAGGGCATCACGCGCTTGGCCACCACGACGTCGCGGTGAAGGTACTCACCCGCGCCGCTCGCCGAGGTGGCGCGGAATTCGCCGCCGCAGGTGATCAGCGTGATCCATTCTTCGTTCTCGGGCTTGTCCGGCGCCCAGATGATGTCGCCCATCGGCATGCTGTCGGCGAGGTACCGCTGCTTGCTTATCACTTCGTAGACATACTCTTCGCCGTTTTCCATCACAACCACGACCTGGTCCTTCTCCTCTATCTGGGCGAGTTTGTGGAACGGGCCCTTGATGTTGGGGAAGTAGTCGACGTGCGCGGAGTAGATCGAGTTACCGTTCCAGCCCGGGAAGAACTCGTTGCCACCCCAGCCGGTCTTGCGGGGGTCGTACCAACCGGTGTTGTAGGGGTCCTTCGGAATTTCCATCTGGTTGGAAGAGTCCACGCCGACCGATTCGATGACCGAGTCGACTTCGAAGCGCGGGATCTTGATGCGCGCGACGTTGCCAACGAATGGCGTCGGGGTAGCTGTCGGCTCGACGGTCGCGGTTCGAGTGGGACGGGGCGTAGGCGTGTTCGTCGCGTCGTCGGAGGGAGTCGCCGTCGCCGTCGGAGTGAACTCCTGGAACACGATGTCCTCGTCATCGTCGCTGTCACCGCCACCACAGGCAGCGATGAGACCCATCGTGAGAAGGGCCATACCGGCGACGAACGTGACTACAGCGGCGTGACGAAGAATTTTCAGCATGGTTCGGTATCCAGAGGGTAGCTCACCCGATCTATGTATACGACAACAACGTAAGGACAGATTAAGGGTCGGTTTGTTACAAGGTGGTGCGCTTTCGACGAGACAATGTCATACCCGCGATGACGCCAACCACGATGGCAAGCCCGATGACGGTAAGTATCCACGGTAAGACCGAGTTGTCGCCAGCCCGGGAACCCTGGGAACCCGGTTGCCCGCCTACCAGTCCCGAGGGGTCCACGTCGTCCGTCGGCAACGGCCGGGGAGTGCTCGTTCCCGCAACGGATGTCGCCGTCGGAAGCGGCGGTGGGTCTCCCTCGCCGACGCTGAGATCCAGGCGTTCCGTCCCAGCCGACCAGGTCGCCGCCTGGTTCGCCTGCTCGCCACCCACTGTGAAGGTCACGGCGCGGCCTTCAGCCCCGCACCCGGGCACCTGCGATTCGTGGACAATGGTCACCGAATACTGGGCGACGCCGTCTGCAACAACGATGTTGCCGGAAGCGCCGTCCACCTGCGTGCAGTCGGTTCCCGCAACGAAACC
>CAZDZP010000265.1:0-1419 GCA_964509855.1 uncultured Anaerolineaceae bacterium
GGCGGCGAAGGAAGCGACGCGGACCGCACGGTGCTCACCATCGCGCGCGCCAGCCAAGACCCGGCGGCCTGCGAAGTGGTGTGCTTCCGTGAATGGCAGGGCGGCAGCTTCGCAACGCTGTGGGAGGAACTCGAGGGCGAACTTCGGCGGTGGCAGCCGGAGCGGGTTTGCGCCGACGCGACGGGCCTGGGCGCGCCGCTGATCGCGGGGTTGGAAGAGCGGCTTGCCCTGCCGAACCCGCGGCCGCTGGTGTTGGAGGTGGAACGGCTGCCCTTCACTGCGCAGAGCAAGTCCGAACTCGGCTTTGCGCTGCTGGCGGCACTCAACGCCGGGACGCTTTCCATCTATATGGATGAGGACGCACAGCGCGACCGCTGCATGCTGGAGTTTTCCGCGTGCCGCTCGGAGCTGGCCGGTGGCGCAACGATGCGATGGGGCAACGAGCACGGCCACGACGACTACCCCATCAGCGTATCGCTGGCGCTGCGGGCGGCGCTTTCTGCGGGCCCACGGCGCATGGCAGTGGGCCGCAAGCGGGGGTGAGATTCGCGAAGGCGAAAATCGGGCTTTCCTAACAGGGCCGTACACGGCGATGAGCACGATCCTTGCGAAACCCTTACAACCTGCCTCCAACCCGTCAAAACCCTTGGACAAGCCGCCGTTGGACCGTTACCAATGGTGGAAAGGCTTCGTGCGCGGAAGCAATTTTCGCCCGCCAAGCTGAGGAGCACCTTATGCCCGAATGGACAACGAAAGACAAGCGCAAGTACGAACACGTACTGGAATCGGCCATCGAACGTGGCCGCAAGGAAGCGAACGCCCGCGCGCTGGCAGCTCGCACTGTGAACAAGGACCGGCGCATTGAAGGCCGTACGCCAAATGTGACGACGCAGGGCACCGGCAACCCCAACACCAACCTTGAAGAGCGCACGAAGGACGAGCTCTACAACCGCGCGAAAGAGCTGGATATTTCCGGCCGCAGCGGAATGAGCAAACCAGAACTCGTCACCGCCATTCGCAACGCCAACAGCTAAGAGGAGAAGAAACCCATGACCACGTCACCGACCTGCATCATTGCCTACACGAGCGAAAACAACAGCTTTCCCGAAGTGCGGAAGGCCGCGATGGAAACGGCCAGTGCGGCGAACGCCCGGCTGATTCTCTACGACATCGACGCCGCCACGCCTTTCGCAAAGCCGCTACCGACTGCATGGTCGGCCGAAGGCGGCACCGACCAGGTGCCAAACCGCCTGACAGTCGCGGATCTTGAGCGCGCGGGACGTCCGGAGCTCATGAAGCAACTGCAAACTGCGCTGAGCATGGGCGTCGATGCCTACGCATGGCTGCCCGGCGATGTCGGCGGGGATGCGCTCGCGGAGTATGCGGACCAGCAGGAAGCCGACCTGATCATGATGCCGG
>CAZDZP010000265.1:1429-3825 GCA_964509855.1 uncultured Anaerolineaceae bacterium
GAAGAAATGCAGGACCCGGGCCTCATCGACCGTCTGCGCAACAAGTCCGTTGAGTCAGCGGTTGAAGAAAGCCATCGCCCTGTTGCCGTGGTGCATCCCGACGGCGAAGTCGAGATGGTGGAGTACCAGGAGCAGACTGCCAGCTAGGCCCTGCCGCACCCCGTCGCAGGAAAAGGCACACTCGCTTTGAGTGTGCCTTTTGGTGCCCGGCGATGTGTCACCACATCTACGCGCGAACGTGGGAAGCGGCTTCGCGGTGCGCCAGTTCGGCGATTACGCGGTTGGCCATTTCGAGCACGGGTGTCCCGGGCGGCGCAGCCATGATGACGTCGATGGCGGCGATTCGCGTCTGCAGACGGTCGAGCGCTTCGGCCATCAACGCGCGGTTTCTATCAAGGAGTTGGCGCTGGTCAGTAGTCATGCGGGGCATAGTGACTGAGTGGACATATGGTTGCAGATAGGGGTTCACCCTACATATGAGTTGCGACTTTGTTAAGCGTCTAAGGGCAAGTCTAAGGGTGACTAGGGGTGATCAGAAAGGGGACTAAGGGCGTTTAGACAGCCGTAGCTGAATAGACGTCATGACGAGATGCGAGAGGAGTTCCTCTCGCATCTCGCCTCCCGGTTCGAGCTAACGCTGCTGCTGGAGCAGGTCGCGGATCTCCCGGAGCAGGAGAACGTCTTCGCTTGGGGCGGGTGGTTCGTCGATGACGTCGTCCTTCTTGCGCCGCGATGTCGCCGCCTGGATGGGCTTGATGACCACGAAGAAGATCGCGGTAGCAATGAGCACGAAGGACACGACCGCACTGATGAAGGCGCCGTAGCCGAAGATTGCGTCGTTGATGGTGAAGGTGAGTCCCGAGAAGTCGGGTTCGCCAAAGATCATCGCGATGAGTGGCATGAGCAAGTTGTCGACGAGCGACGTGATGACAGCACCGAATGCCGCGCCGATGACCACGGCGACGGCCAGGTCAATCACGTTACCGCGGAGCACGAAGGCCTGGAATTCCTTCAACATTGCAAACCACCTCCAAAACATAGAACCAGAATCACGCGGAGCAGGGTTTTCGCGCGATGCGAACTGTACTACGCACACGCCATTGGCGAAGCGACAGCGGGTTGCGGGACTGCGACGAGCGCTGCTTGGGCTATGACGCGAGCACAGCGAACGTGCCGATATGGTAGGAAATCGACAGGTTTGCGGCAAGCCACGCTCGGACGGAAAGCCCTGCGGATACCGGAGCGGCCCGTGCCCTCATCACCCGGCAGGGCAAAGCGAAGGTCACGCGGGGTCCGATGCAATGGAGGAAGGCGCCGCGCCACCGGCGCGGGCCAGCAGCCGGGAAAAGGGCGACCGCAGCCTGCCCGACCTTGGGTGGTGGCTGATAGACCAGGCGCTGGAAGGAAACGTGACTCCGGCGTTGTTGTCCAGCATCGGCGGCATCATGCGCCTGCTTGCGACGCAGCCCGGCGTCGACGACGCCGACACGCTACGCGAAGTGGAACTGCGCGGGCGGCTCATGCACGGTCTGCCGCCGCGGTAGGAAGAGGAATGGGAACTCGCGCGTGCGCTGTTCGACGACGATGCGATGGCGGAGTTCCGGCGCTGGCAAGACGAGATGGACCGCAAAGGGCCGAATCCGCCGACCGACGACAGCATCGAGCGATAGAAGTAGCGCGCTAAGGGAAGGAGACGGCGCTAACGGCCTTGAGCCACTGCGCCGGGTCAACCGACGTGCTCACCATGTTGATCTGGCCGCCCTCGCCGAGTGTGAGCAAGGTCGTCTCCGCAACCTCACTCAGGGCGAACCGCACAATGGCATACCGCTGCCCGTTGGTGCTGAGTCCGTCGAGGGACACCGTCGTCTCCGCGGGGGCTTGCACCTGTGCGGCAATGGTCGCAAGCGACACGCCGGTGTACTCGGTGCCGTCAACGGTGATGGTGGACTGGGGAAGCCCCTGGAACTGCTCCTCATTCGGGAAGAACTCGGTGCCTTCGTACACCACGAGGACGATGGCTTCACCGGGGGGCACCGGCGTTGGCGTGCGGATGGGGCGAGGGGTTGGTGTTTCAGCTGGCTCAGCAGTGGAATCGGCGTCAGTGGTGGCGCCGGGCGTCTCGCCGGGGTCATCGCCGTTGCCGTTGGAGTCGTCATCGGAATCGCCACCGCACGCTGCAAGGGCTACAAGCGAAAGAGCGGCCAGTGCCGAGAGCAGGAAGAGTGTGAAACGACGGTTCATGGATTTCAGGCTATGCAGCGGATGGGCGCGGAGCAACTGGCCGGTTAACCCCGGTTGCCGGAGGCGCGGACACCACTAGTCGACAGCGATGGGGTCGACGAGGGCGATGGGTTCATCGTCGTCGTCATCCCCTTCGGCGGTTGGTTCTGGAGTGG
>CAZDZP010000266.1:0-3819 GCA_964509855.1 uncultured Anaerolineaceae bacterium
GTGACTTTCGCCACCTGATGCGGCAACTGCACGGGCAGCAGCTGGAAATCGTCACCAGCACCTGGACGCTCTACGAAGCGTTGGCGATTACACGCCGGCGCAAGCGCGCCGCGACCGACGTGCTGTTCCGCGATGCGGTGAAGAACGGCCGCGTTGTGCGCGTGGAAGCTGATATCGAAGAAGAAGCGCTCCGCCGCTTTCTGAAGTGGCAGGACAAAGGTGCTTCCGTGGTGGATCACGCGAACGCTCTCGTAGCGGCGCAGATGGGCTGCGACAGCCTCATCACGTTCGACGAGGACTTCCTGCCGCTGGCGGGCGCGGCGGGTCTCCGAGTGCTGGGCCGCAGCTAACCGCCGAGCACCGCCTCCACTTCAATCTCCACCAGCATATCGGGGTGTACGAGCGCCGCAATGCCGAGCATGGTGGCAGCGGGCTTCACGCTGCGAAAGCGCTCGCCGTGGGCACGGCCAACGTCTTCCCACTTCGCGATGTCCGTCACGAACATCCGCGTGCGGACCACGTCTCGCATCGTGGCGCCCGCGTCCTGGAGGGCTTTTTCGATGATGTCGAAGCAGCGGCGTGCCTGTTCGTAGGCGTTACCCGGTGCATACACCGTGCCATCCGGGTTGGCTGCGGTGGTACCGGCGACGTAGACCGTGTCGCCGATGCGGACCGCGCGGCTGTAGCCGACCTGGTCTTCCCAGCGTCCACCAGAGAACACGTTCTGTCTCATGCGCTGTCTTCTCCCACCCCGGGGTTCGGTGTTCGGTCAGATTCAACATGAGAATCGTCGCCCGCATCTCCTATAGGAGTGGATGGGGTCGATTCCCAAAGAGCAGCTTGCCGCGACGCAACGGCTTTTGGCAACGGCAGGCCGAGGTGCTTGTACGCTGCAGGCGTCGCGATTCGGCCGCGCGGCGTGCGCTGCAAAAACCCCCGCTGCAAAAGGAAGGGCTCGTACACGTCCATGATGGTATCCGACTCGTCGCTCAGTGCGGCAGCGATAGTTTCCAGGCCGACCGGGCCGCCGTCGAACTTCGTAATGATGCAGAGGAGGACGGCGCGGTCCGTCTCGTCCAGTCCAAGAGCATCGACATCCAGCATCGCGAGGGCGGCGTCTGCCGACTCCATGGTGATGATGCCCGTTCCGCGTACCTCCGCGTAGTCGCGCACGCGGCGCAAGAGGCGGTTAGCGATGCGGGGCGTCCCCCGCGAACGGCGAGCGAGCTCGTAGGCAGCGTCGGGTTCGATGACGATATCCAGCAATTCGGCCGAGCGGGTCACGATCTTGGCCAGGGTCTCGTCGTCGTAGAACTCGAGGCGGAAGACGGAACCGAAACGGTCGCGCAGGGGGCTGGAAACCATTGCGTAGCGGGTGGTCGCGCCGATCAGCGTGAAGCGCGGCATCGCGAGGCGAACGGAGCGGGCGGCCGGACCTTTGCCAATGACCAGGTCGAGCGCAAAATCCTCCATCGCTGGATAGAGGATCTCTTCCACGGGACGCGAGAGGCGGTGGATCTCGTCGATAAAGAGGATGTCATGTTCACGAAGGTTCGTGAGAATGGCGGCAAGGTCGCCGGGGCGCTCGATGGCGGGGCCGCTGGTAATTCGGATGGCGACGCCGGTTTCGTGGGCGAGGATGTTCGCGAGGGTAGTTTTACCCAGGCCGGGGGGACCGTAGAAGAGCAGGTGGTCCAGTGATTCGCCGCGTTTGCGGGCGGCCTCCACGGCGACCTGGATGTTCTGCTTGATGCGCTCCTGGCCGGGGAACTCGCCGAGCGTCCTGGGGCGAAGGCTAAACTCCCCAGCATCGTCTCCTGCAAGCTCGGGTGCGACGATGCGTTCTTCAGCGGCCATTGGCGCAGTATAGCGCACGGATGTTCTATTCTCCGTCGACCATGCCCGCAGCGCCTTCGATTGCACGGCGCACCGCCTTGCGAAGGTCCTGGATATCGAAGGGTTTCTGGATGAAGGTGCAGTCACGCAGCATCTCGCCGCTGGCGCCGTCGGCGTGGTAGCCGCTCATGAAGATGATGGGGAGATTCGCATCGCGTTCGCGAATGTAGGCGCGAACGCCTTCGCCGCCGAGTCGCGGCATGGTGATATCCAGGAGCACAGCGACAATCTCTTCGCGATCGCGTTCAAATGCCTCCACACCGGCGATGCCGTCATCGGCCTGGGTGATGGCAAAGCCGACTGCTTCGAGCGCGCGCGTGGCCACGCGGCGCACTGGTTCCTCGTCGTCCACCACCAGGACCGTACCGCTGCCATGCCAGGTTTCCGCGAGCTTTTCCGGTTCGGCCTGCTGCGGGGAGGTTTTCGAAGCAGGGAGGAGGAGGCGGAAGGTGGTGCCGACGCCCGGCTCGCTTTCCACGCGGATGGCGCCGTGATGACCGCGGACAATCCCGAGCACGGCGGCGAGACCGAGACCTTTGCCAGTGAACTTGGTGGTGAAGAACGGGTCGAAAATGCGCGCCAGGGTCTCTGCCGTCATCCCCAATCCGGTGTCGGTGACTTCGAGATACACGTAGTCGCCGGGCTCACGGTCCTCCGGGAGGTAGGTGGTGTCGAGGTAGGCACGGTCGGCGTGCATCACACCGGTACGAACGGCGATGACGCCATCGCTTTCGCCGATGGCGTCGGCAGCGTTGATAACAAGGTTCATCACCACCTGGCGAATCTGTGTGGCGTCGGCTTCGACGGAAGGCAGGTTCTCGGCCAGGTCAAAGCGCGTGACTGCGCGATGGGTGTAGGCGCGGAGCAGGTGCCCCATTTCCTGGACTAGCGACGAGAGGTCAATGGCCTGGACGACGAAGCGGCCGCGCCCGGAGTAGGCAAGCATCTGCCGCGCGAGTTCGGCGGCGCGGCGCCCGGCGGTCTCAATGTCCTCGATGGTTTCGCGGGCTGGCGAACTCGGCGGGAGCTCGGCGAGGGCGAGGCCAGCGTTGCCAAGAATGCCGACGAGGAGATTGTTGAAGTCGTGGGCGATGCCACCAGCGAGCACTGCGAGGCTCTCCAGCTTTTGCGCTTGCTGGATGGCGTCCTCGGCACGCACGCGCTCGGTGATGTCGGTGCCAACGCCGGCCACACCGATGATGCCGCCATCGGCGGAGCGCAGGGGCAGCATGGCGATTTCGAGCGTCATCTCCGAGATCTCGATGGTGAAATTCGCGCGTTCACCGGCAAGGGCTCGGCGACCACCTGCGTCTACGTCGGGCCAACCGCGGAAGGCGTCGAAGAAGGAGGAGCCACGAATGTCACCGAGAACGGGAAGCAGACGGTCGGCCACGGCGCCTTCGGCGAAGGTAATAGTACCCTCCGCATCGAAGGAGAAGAGCACGACCGGGACGAGCGAGGCGACGGACTGCAGTCGCTCTTCTGCGAGCCGGCGGCCCTCTTCGGCCTTTAGCCGATCGGTGACATCGACCGAAACGCCAAGGTAGCCGGTGATATTGCCGTCGGCATCACGCATGGGGTTGTAGTGGACTTCGCGGTAGGAGTCATCGAAAAAGAGCACGTCGGAGAATCGCTCGCCGTCGAGTGCGCGCCGCATGTTGGCGATGACCTGCGGATTGTCTTTGAAGATTTCAAATGCGTTTTCGCCGACACGGTCTCCGGGCACCTGGCCGCGCTCGTGCAGGTCGCGACCTTCGCGGAAGACGTAGTTGCCGTCGTTGTCGACCACGAAGAGCACGAGCGGCGCGTTTTCGAGGAAGCTGCGCAGCCGCTCTTCCGCTTGCTGTCGCTGCTCTTCAGCGAGGAGGCGCGCCGTCACGTCCACGGCGACACCGATGTAGCCGCTAACTGTGCCTTCGGAAT
>CAZDZP010000267.1:0-3794 GCA_964509855.1 uncultured Anaerolineaceae bacterium
GTACCGCATGAGCACGGCACCGAGGTTCAATCCCAAGATCAACGACGGCAGCATGAATCCGCGCAGATTGGCCATCGGGTCGTCGAAGAAGCTGACATAGGGCCTGTTTACCGCCACGTCGAACCAGAGCGCGGCGTACAAAATGATAACGAGCGCCACCCAAAAAATTGGGGCCGCAAGAAAGAAGACCGCTCCGAGCCGAGCAAGGTAGTCAATCGGCCCCCCTCTGAAGACAGCCGACAGCGTCCCGAGGGTGACCCCAACGAACAGCCCGATGACAAGGCTGAAAACTGCGAGTTGGGCGGTGGCCGGGAAGGCGGCGACAATCGAGCCGCGTACATCACGTCCGTCAAAGATCAAGGATTCCCCAAAGTCCCCGACGGCAACACCGGACACCCAGTCCAGGTATTGAACGGGAAGGGGCTTGTCGAGGCCCATCTCTTCACGGAGTTGTTCCATCTTCTCGTCCGAGATCCGCCCGGTTTCACCCAGCTTGATCAGCAGGGCGTCCCCGGGCATCGCTCGAATGAGCAAGAACACAATGATGGTGAGCAGGAAGAGCACCACTGCGGCGCCCATTAGCCTGCGCATGATGTACGCGGTCACACCTCGCCCCCTCCCCTAAACCTCGAATTCCTCGCCTAGGCGCGCTGGTCCTCGTCGAACCACCCCACTTCGAGGTTTTGGGAACCCCAGCCAACGGGAGCCCAGGCTGCGTGCACGTCGGTCAGATTCTGCACGTAGGGGTACCGAACGTTGATCTTGTAGGTCATGATCAACCAGATTCGATACACCTCGTCCAGGTCGATGTCGACAATCTCGCGCAGAAGCTCGACTCGGCGCGTCTGGTCCATTTCTCGCCGGCTGGCGAGTGTGAGTCGATCGAGTTCCGGATTGTTCACGTGGAAGTAGTTGCGCGCGGACTCCGAATGGAGTGCCTGGTAGGTGTAGGGGTCCGGGTCGAAGCCTGGTCCAACAAGGGTCACGCCCATCATGTCTTTGTAGTTCTTGCCAAAGTACTGGCCCTGCCACTGCGCCTGGTCAGCGGAGTAGCCGTGTTCGACCTGCACACCAACCTGGTTCCACATGTTGAACGTGGCTACAAAGATTTCGAACCAGAGCCCTGCGGAAGACGACGTGAAGACTTCCAGTGGCGGTAGTCCATTGCCATTCGGGTAGCCAGCGTCGGCCAGCAACTGCTTCGCCTGTTCGGGGTCAAAGCGGTGCCAATCACCGAGTTCTTCCGGTTCCAGCGGCCACTCGCCGCCGAAAAAGGTCTGGTCCATGCCGTATCCGTAGCCAGCCATGCCCCCGGCGAGGGAATCGATCAACGCATCGCGATCGATGGAAAGCGACAGGGCGCGACGAACTCGGACGTCGTTAAAGGGCTCCTTTTCGAGATTCATCACGATGAACGGCTGGGCGCTCGGCGGAGGTGTCGTGACCTGAGTCACTACGTCCGGGTTGGACCGAACAAGGTCCTGCCAGGCGTTGAAGTTTGCAGGCAGTCGATGGTCGAGTTGACCTGTACGGAAAGCTGCATCTCCGTCGACCGGCGACGGGATCCAGTCGTAGACAACCTTGTCGAAATAGGGAAGCTGTGTGCCGTAGCTGTCCTTGCGCCAATAGTTCGGGTTGCGGGCTACGGTGAAGCCTGCCTGGTCCGTCATGGATTCCAGGAGGAACGGCCCGGTGCCGATAGGCGTTGACGCCATTTGGTCGGGCGACTGTTGATGCTGTTCAGGCGAAAAGAGCCAGTGAAAGGGCACCACAATACTTCCGAGGAAGTAAGCAGCCGGGTCCTTCATTTTGAAGACAACTGTCTCCGCGTCAGGGGTGTCGATTGAGGCGATGTCGGAGTATGCGGACGACTGTGTTGGGGAGTCCGCGTAAACCTCCGAGGCGTACTTCACGTCTTCCGACGTCAGCGCCCGCCCGTTGACGGGATCCACATCGTGAAACTTGACCTCGGGATTGAGCTTGAAAATGAACGTCAAGTCGTCCGGCTGTTCCGGCATCGACTGAGCGACGTCGGCTTCTACTTCGGTCTTGTTGTGGTTCTCAAGATGGTCGCCGTACTGGAACTTCAGGAGTTGGTTGTGCATGAGCAAGTACGAGGGCAGCGTGGCAGCACCCGCACCGGTTGGATCCCAGGAGACCGGGCGAATCATGGAAAAGTTGAACTGTCCGCCTCGCTGCGGTTGCTTCGACGCACCAGGGAGCTTCTTCAGCTCTCGGCCGTGGTAGATCTCGCGGAACTCTTCAAGCGAAACGTCAATCCCCTGGGTGTTGCCTACAGGACCCGTCGGCCCTGTGGTGGCGCCTGGAGTAGTGCCCGGTGCCTGCGTGGGAACGGTGCCGCCGCCATTGCCGTTGTCGTCATCGTCGTCGCCACCGCAGCCGACGAGGGCCATTGCGCCAAGGCCGCCAGCGCCAAGCGCGCCGCCTCGAAGGATGCCTCGCCGTGAAGTTCGCCGCCGATTCAGGTCGGTCCAGTAGTTGCCAGTGTTTGCCATCGCAGAGTCCCTCCTCGCGTCCCATGGCGGGCATAGAAAACCCCCGCCGGGTTCCGCAAACATTGGAAGTGAGGGGGTTCACTCACAAGGATCAGTAGCTTATGGCCGCATTCAGCAGCCTTATGCGGCACCCCACTGGCACCTATAGAAGATCGGAGTGCACGCACCGTTGGTTGCGCGGCATAAGCGCATCTAACCACTGAATAACCAAGGCGAGATTGCCCGGCTCCCGCGGCGGACAAAGAATCGAATGACGTAGATGTGGATGTAGTGGCGCAGTGTGCGCTCGGAAGGACGGCTGAATGAAGATCGAAATGTTCCACCTGATGCCCTACAGGGAGCTTCCCCAGGACTTCAACGAACGCTACCGCAGCGTGTGGGTGGACATCCCCAGCGAACTGTTTAGCGCCGAGAAGGCTCACCAGTTCTACAACGAAACGCTCGACGAACTCGAATACGCGGCGTCTCTCGGCTACGACGGCGTCTGCGTCAACGAGCACCATTCGAACGCCTACGGGTTCATGCCGAGCCCGAACATCATGGCGGCCACGCTGGCCCGACGAACGCGCGACACGGCCATCATAGTGCTCGGCAACTCGATCGCGCTGTACAGCCCCGCGATCCGGGTCGCCGAAGAGTTCGCCATGCTCGACTGCATCAGTGGCGGGCGCCTGGTCGCAGGCTTCCCCGTCGGCAGCAGTTCGGACACGAACTTCGCCTACGGGCAGAACCCGGCGACACTTCGCGAAAAGTACTACGAAGCCGAAGAGCTCATCACCAAGGCGTGGACCACGCCCGAGGTGTTCAGCTTCGACGGCAAGTACAACCAACTCCGCTACGTAAACATCTGGCCCCGGCCGATCCAGACTCCGCACCCGCCAGTCTGGGTGCCAGGCGGCGGCTCGATAGAAACCTGGGGCTGGTGCGTGGAAAAAGAATACCTCTACGCCTACTTGTCCTACTCCGGTTTCAAGCGCGGCAAGATGGTGATGGACGGCTTCTGGAAGAAGAACGACGAGCTCGGCGCCGACCGCAACCCCTACAAGGCAGGTTTCCTCCAGCTCGTGGCAGTTGGCGATAGCGAGCAGGAAGTGGCGGACAAGTTCGGCCCGCACGGCGAGTACTTCTACAACAAGATGCTGCACGTTTGGCCCGGTTTCGCCGACGCGCCCGGGTACCGCACGCTCAAGACCGTGGAGGCGGGCCTGCTGCAGCAGACCACGCAGTTCGGCCAGCGCCCGGCGAAGATGTCGTGGAAAGACCTGTTGGAGCAGGGGA
>CAZDZP010000268.1:0-3790 GCA_964509855.1 uncultured Anaerolineaceae bacterium
TCATCAGCGACAGTATGCTGCTGACGGTCGCACGCCGGCTCGGCCGACACGTCCGCGACACCGATACGCTGGCGCGGATCGGCGTCGACCAGTTCGCACTCCTGCTCACCTCGGAGACCGATCCGCGCTACATCGCCATGCTCGCCGAACGGGTCCGCCGGTCGCTGCGTTCGCCGATGAAGCTGAGCGGACGCGAAGTGGTGCTGATCGGGGCGATCGGGATTTCGGTCTATGATGGGCGTCAAACCGATGGCGCGGCGCTGCTCAGCGAGGCCGAGCTGGCTGCTTTCCGCGCCAAGCGCGCCGGCGCTGACCGGATAGAGCTTTACAAGCCGGAGATGCGCGCCGGCCGCGACGACCGCGCCGAACTGGAAAAAGACCTCAAGAAGGCCATCGATGGCCGCCAGATCGTGATGCTGTACCAGCCGATCATGCGGCTTGAGAACAATCAGCTTGCCGGCTTCGAAGGGCTGTTGCGCTGGAACCATCCGAAACTGGGGCTGCTCAGCCCGCCAGAGTTTCTTCCCGCAGCGGACAAGGTGGAGTTCACCGGAACCCTGCTGCGCTATGCCGCGGAACGCGCGATCCGCCAACTCAGCCGCTGGCAGAAAGCCTGGCCGCGCCCGGACGATCCGCTCTTCGTCACGCTCGATCTGTCGCATCGCGCGATGCTGAAGTGATTTCACGGCCCCCGGCGAACGCCCGGTCGCGCTTGCCACTTCTTCAAGGGTGAGACCTTCGATGAAGCGCAGGGCGACGACTTCGCGTTGTTCCGAGGTGAGGGGCTGGAGCAGGGCGTACGCATCGCCGGGCAGGGATTCGTTCGATTCGAGGTCAGTAAGGGCGGCCTCACGAGAGAGCGCCTGCTGTTCGCGGCGTTGTTTGCGGAGCCAGTCGGTGCTGCGGTGGCGGGCAATGGCGAGCAGCCACGCTGCGAAGGGCTTGCCCCGGTCGCGGTAGCGCCCGATGTCCTGGAGGGCTTCCAGGAAGACTTGCGCGGTTACGTCCTCCGCGACCGCTGTGTTCCTGACCTGTGCGAGCACGGCTCGGAAAACAAGCAGGTGGTGCTCCTCGAAGACGTCGCTCCACGCCTGTGCATCGCGGCGTTTGAGGCGCGTGAGTCTCGACGCCGTGGGCTGAGCGGCGGCCCCGGCGCGCGAGTCTTCGGCAGCGCTGGTGCGGGCTGCGAAAAATGCCATGCGTGCTACCGCCTTTCGAGGAGGCCTTGAAACCTGGCCCCGCTGCAAGGATCAGCGACGAGTGATAGGGAAAGGATACGGGTGGCGCGCAAACTCTTCGTGGCTGTTTCGTAAATGGAAGGTTGCAAGCCGCTACGGCGTGTGCAGCACCAGCTGGCGCGTGAGTTCGGCGTGGCCACGGTGTTCGGCCATGTGCCGCAAGACGACGAGGCAGAGTTCGTGGCCGGTCAGCTGGCCGCGACGAGGGTGCTCGTAGCGCTGGTCCAGTGCGGCGGTGTCGAGGTTTGCGAAGACAGCCTCGATCCGGGAGCGCAACTCCGCCCATTCGGTCGCGATGTCTTCCGGGGTGCGTGCGCTGGCGGCGAACTCGGCGTCGCGCCGCCGTTCGAAGGGTTGGATGTGTTCCCTACCTAGCAGGCCGAGCACGGTCTCGCGCAGGTTTCCCATCGCGTGCGTGCAGAGGACGGCGAGACTATTCGCGTCCGGCGCGGGCCGCCAGTCGAGTTGCGCCGTCGTGAGGTCGTGGGTGGCGGCGATGATCGCATCAACAGCGCGGAGTATCGGGCCGGCGTAAAGGGATGCGGGCTGCATGCGCGAAGGATAGCGGGGCGAACGGCGCGCCTACTACTGGGCCTCCACCAGTTGGACCGCGTAGGAAACGATGCCCGGCGGCGGTGCGGGAAGGAATACTGAGAAAAAGGCTCTCTCGCCCGGTGGGATGTTTTCGGGTTCCGCGGGCGTACTCCCGGCTGCAAGTACATCGCCTGCAACGTTCAGGAAGGTCACGAGCACATCCACGGAGCCAATCACCTGGGTGCGTTCGTTACGCAGCTCACCCTGCCCGGAAAGGGATCCGTCGCTGTTGATGTACACCTCGACCACTAGGCCCACTCCTTCGAGCGGCGATTCGGGCTCCGTCTGCAGCAGTTCCACGCGATCGGAATCTACCTGCGCGGTGATGGAGGGGACGATCGTACGGACGGCGTCCGGGTCCTGGGCGTTCGACCCTGAGCCGCACGAAACGAGCCCAAGGCCGCCAACCCCACAGGCGGCGACGACAAGGGTTCGAATCGAGATTATTCGCACGCGGCGGAGGCTATGCCCGCGAGCGCGATTCGCGGTGGAGCAATCGTAGAGCGGGGGCCCCGCGGTCAATGCAACTATTCCGTGGTCAGCGCTGCATCAAGATCGCGCACGCGGCGGCTCATGTGGACAAGCAGCTTGAGGCAGAGGTCGTTGTTGCCGCGCAGTTCGGCAAGGAAGTCGGAGCGCGGGATAGCGAGACACTTCGTCGGCTCGACTGCACGCACGGTGGCGCTGCGGCGGTAGTGGTCGAGAATGGCCATTTCGCCGAAGAAGCTGCTGGCGCCGAATTCCGCCAGCTTCTGGCCGTCGCGTATAGCCTCTGCCTTGCCTTCGAGGATGACGAAGACGCCGACGCCCTCTTCGCCCTGGCGGACGATCTCCGCACCGGCGTCGTAGGAGCGTTCGCGCGCGAAGTTTTCGAGGCGGCCGAGCGCCTTGTCGTCCAGGTCCGCGAAGAGCGGCACGCTCCTGAGTGCATCATGTATAGCCATAGTAGGGTCCTCTCACGGCGGCTCATCACGGCCATCCCGGTGGCGAGGATTCTAGTTCGTGCCCACGGGAGCGTACAGAGGAATTTCGCGGCGAAGAGGCGGCGCGGCGCTCTCGCCACAAAGTTGAGAAATACGCGCGACTTTGTGTGCAATCGCCCCGGTGTGTAGTAGTGTTTGGAGTACCTCGCGAACGATGCCCGGTGCCCGGCTGAGCCGTCGGCAGGGCATTTTGAACGACCGCCCGCAACAGATTCAAAGGAGAGCAATCTATGACATCCATCGCCGAACGAGGCTATGCAAACCCCGACGTCCTGGTCGACACCGAATGGGTGGCCGCGCACCTGAACGACCCGAAAATCCGCATTGTGGAATCGAACGAAGACCAACTGCTGTACCCCTCGGGGCACATTCCCGGCGCCATTCAAATTGACTGGGCCGCCGACCTGAACGACCAGGTGCGCCGCGACTACCTGGACAAGGAGCATTTCGAACAGCTGATGTCGCGCAGCGGCATTGGCAACGACACGACCGTTGTGTTCTATGGCGACAAGAACAACTGGTGGGCGACCTACGCCTTCTGGGTGTTCCAGCTCTTCGGCCACAAGAATGCGAAGGTGATGGACGGCGGCCGCTTGAAGTGGGAGAAGGAAGGCCGCGAACTTACGCGCGACGTCCCCAGCTACCCGGCCACCACCTACAAGGCGCCGGAGCGTGACGACAAGAGTATCCGTGCGTTCAAGGAAGAGGTGCTCGGGCACCAGGCTTCGGGCAAGCCGATGATCGACGTGCGCAGCCCGCAAGAGTTCAGCGGCGAGCGCACGCACATGCCGGAATACCCGCAGGAAGGCGTACTCCGGGGCGGTCACATCCCCGGCGCGAAGAACGTTCCCTGGGCGCGCGCGGCTGACGCCGAGACGGGCACCTTCAAGCCCGCCAGCGAGCTCAAGGGCATCTACGAGGGCGAAGCCGGGCTGAAGAAGGACGACGACGTGGTGGCCTACTGCCGCATCGGCG
>CAZDZP010000269.1:0-3776 GCA_964509855.1 uncultured Anaerolineaceae bacterium
TGGAGACCGGCATCACTTTGGCGATCCTACCCGGCATCACTCTGGCGATTGACAGACAACACCGCCCTGTGCCACTACGGCTCCCCCGTAGCTGCGACCCACCGCGGTCGCGGGAAATGCCCACCACATCCCCCAACACGGCTAGAAACCCTTGTCCCTGACAGGCTGGAACCACCTGGCAGTTCGCATCCCCATAGGGGTGCCTGGGATAGCACCGGTAGCAGCAATACCCCGTGTGCGGGGATTCGCTGGCGACGGCACGCAACTCGGCCGACCATACTTGCATGGGACTTCGCTCACGCCGATACGGAACCCGGACTGGGAAGCGATCGCTGCCGAATCCCCCGCGTCGCCTCATGGCGATCGCCGCAAGGTCTTGTTCGTGAAACCCAAGGCGCGGCACTGGTGGCTCGCTTACTCGACGGCAACCGCCGTGGCCACTTCTACGGTGGCGATTGGTTTCTGGTTCTTGGGTGCCAACCCATGGAGCCTAGTTTCGTTGTTTGGATTCTGGATAGTTCCGGCGATGTACTGGTGGTTTCGCGTACGACAACAGGAGCGTCCCGGTACGTCCAGCGATCCGGAATAGAACACTCCACGTCCCCTTGTAGCCGCGCCTCTCCAGGGGCGCAGGGCGGGATCGAGCAACTAGACAGTTCGCAGACCCGGTCCCGTAGCGCCCATGGGAACGTCCCAGCGGGCCTACTGGCGGCGGCACCAGGGTCGACCGACCATACCTCCATGGGACCTTGCTTACGCCGATACGGAGCCCGGACTCGGAAGCGAACTCTGGCGAGGATGTCGCGTCACTTCATGGCCGTTGCCGTCATGGCCCTGGGTCTCTTGAGCAGCGGCTGCGAGAACACCGAGCCTGGTATTGGCGTCTTCGGGAATCCGGAAAAACTCGTCGTTGTCGTGATTCCCTGTGCGGACGACACACTGATCGACGCAGTAGAGCTTAGAAGCATCACGGCACAAGAGTCGGTATGGCGAATCGAGAACGTTGCCGGCTCAACAGAGCGAGAATTTCCGGTCGGTGATGATGCACCGGGGTTTGTGGCAATCGTTGCCCTCCACGATTCGCCCTTACCCGCGGGACGCTACCAGGTTCGCGTGGAAGCTTCGGAAACGTACGAATGGGAGGCCTTCGACCTCGACGAAGTGCGACTCGACGACGTTCTGGTACCCCGGAGGGGCCGCGTTTCGATGGATGAACTCGAGAACCTGACTTCCTGCCAGTAGCGAATGCGGCCCTTGTAGCCGCGCCTCTCCAGAGGCGCAGGGCGGGCTGGAAGCGATTCCTCATTGGCAAGGCACAACTACGCCTGGGTGCCACCGGCCTCCGCTGCGCGTCTGGAGACGCGCGGCTACAAGGCGTTGCCTTTCCCAAACGCTAACGGCACACCCCGCGCATGTGGGCATGCGCGGCTACGAGGACGACCTCGGAATATCCCAGACGGTATCGCTGGCCCCGACGTAAACGTCGGCCGAACATACTTACATGTGCGAATGGCTGCGTAGTGCTGAGACTCGGGCTGGGTGGAAGCAAAGGGGGCAACCGTACGAATGGTAGAGGGAATCCTGTGGGGCCTGGCGCTCGCTGCCATCGGGATTGCTGTCGGCCTCGGCGTGTGGGACTTGTTCCAACGACCGGTTGGCAACTATGACGAACATCGGGTGCGCCGAAGTAGACAGGCAGCGATAGTTGGCATCGGGTTGCTTGCGTTCGCCTTCGTCTGTGTGGTCGCACAAGGATGGTTGCGTTGACACGCAATCCCGGCGGCACTCGTGGGATTCCACTGGCGGCGTCGCCGGGGTCAGCCGAACACTCCGGATGGACTGGAGCACGAACCATGCCAAGCGCTTGCAACGGTTGAGCGATGAAAGGCGACCTCAGACCGCGAACCGACTCCCTGCGGTCGACGGGAGGACCTCCTGATGGATCTTCCTGACGGGGTGATAGTGGCCATCGCCGTCGCCGTCGTTGTGCTCGGGTTCGCGATACCGGTAAGCCGCATCGAAGCCCGCGCAAAGGACCTCGGGCACGGCCTCCTCGTGCAAAGTGCTTTCGTGTTGCTCGTCACACTCTCCTGGCCCGGCTACTGGTTGGGGATGTGGATCTTGAACAAGATGCACCCGGACGAAGCTTCACCAGGAGCGAGCCGTTGAAACGTGGGCAGTGCGACGCGCCTCCAGGCAACCTCCTGAACGACTAAGAGGGGAAACGAACTATGGCACCGAATGAATACGACTTCATGACGCGCTATTTCTTCGTCTGGTCCCTGCGTTGGACCCTTTTCGTACTTGCTGTGGGCGTCGTGCTGTCCGGGTTGGGCGCGTGGATTCTCAACGAATCGCCGTCCGCCGGTGTGCGCGCATCACTCTTTACGCTGCTGGTCGGCGGCCCCCTCATCTTGGGCTGGAGATACGCGTCGAAACGATTCGTTGAGAACGCCCATGGCGCCGACGACTAAACCTACGCACGCAAGAATGAGAGGGTCGCAAACGTGACTGCCGCGGAACTGGCCGGAGCCTATTGCTTGGTCGTCGGGGCCATGGGAACCCTTGTGGTACTCCAGAACCGAGAGATGCGGTCTGAGACTCGCACAGTTGGACGCATGGGAGAGGTCTGAGTCGGCACTCGCCCGCCGCCCCTCTTGTAGCTGCGACCCACCGCGGTCGCGGGGAACGCCACCCGCATCACCCGCCACGCTGGAACCTCTCTCCTGGCCAGCCGGTCCCAAAAGCCCTGCCCGCCGTCGTGGCGCCGCCGGCCATTCCCCACGCCACCGGATTCCCCTGCGCGTCTGGAGACGCGCGGCTACGGGTGCGTCAGTCGGCTATCGGAGATGCCGCATCGCGGGGCGCATGCTCGGGCAATGAGTGGCCTTTCGGACTCGGCTCAAATCCCATTCCGTGCGGCGTTGTTCGCGACAGATGTCGGCGCAACCGCCCCCGTCGAACCCTCACACCAATATCCGTTTGCATCCGCTCACATCCGCTCATACCCGAAAATTTTCCGTTTTCTCCCCGCGCCCCACTGGCACACTGCCGCCTGTCGCCCCATTCGGCGGCCCGGGCGATCTGCAATGCGCCTGAAATCACGCCACCCGCCGCCTTGAGTCTCACCGGACGCCCAAGGCAGTATCGTCGGTACACACACGTTACGAGCGGAGGCAAACCATGACTCAGCCCAGGGAAGACCGCCCCGGCGATACCAACGACCCGGAAGAACACGACGACCGCGAGCAATTCCAGCCCGATGGCGAAGACAGCCAGAGCGCGGAGGAAGTGCTACGGCGCAAGCGCCAGAACCCCGACGGTGAAGGCCGGACCAACACCGACATCAACGAACCGCGCGACAGCGACGAAAGTCCCGATTAGGCCATAAGTCTCGGGGACATCCGCCCCACGCTTTGTGCCTGTAGCATTCGCGCCATCAAGGATTTGCGAGGCGTACATGGCATTGGAATATCGCGTGGTGGCCGAAGGGCTGGAATTCCCGGAAGGCCCGTTGGAACTCCCGGGCGGCGACATCCTCGTCACCGAAATCAAGGCGGGCACGCTCACCCGCATCACTCCGCAGGGAGAAAAGAGCACATTCGCCCGGACCGGCGGCGGCCCCAACGGAGCCGCCCTCGGCCCGGAGGGCGCCGTCTTCGTCGCCCAGAACGGCGGCTTTTCGTGGACCACCCGGCAACTGCCGGACGGCTCCCAGGGCACCTTCCCCGGCGAACAGCCCCCGGACTACATCGGCGGCCAGATCCAGCGCGTGA
>CAZDZP010000270.1:0-3769 GCA_964509855.1 uncultured Anaerolineaceae bacterium
TGCTTCGGCCAGCGGCGATACCGCCGCAATGACAGCGCCGCTTCCCGGGTCGATGACCTGCTCACCCTTCGTGCAGGCGTCGGGATATGCCAGAAGTGATTGGAGGTAAGTTCCGAGCAACCGCTTCGAGCCCTTGGCGAGCGCTTCATGGACAGCGGCTTCGAGCTGTGACGCGAGCTGCTGATAACACGCAGCCTGCGATGGTTCATCGGGTGAGTCTGACGTCGCCAGCCCAACCAGACGCACTTCCTCTGTGTAGTCGGGTAGCCCGGAAGCGACATCCGCGAGCCGGAGGAAGGCAGTGTTGCCGATGAGGTGGAACAACACGGCCGGCGAGACTCCGGGCTTCTCCACTACTCGCGTACGGTAGCTCTTGCGGCGGCTCGAACGGCCGTCCTCGTAGGCGTCGTCGTCTCCGGTCTTGCGGCTGATGCGCTCGACAATGCCGTAGCGGGAAACCCACTTCGCTTCGTCGGCGTAGCCAAACTCTTCCCTCACTGCCGGCGAGAACCGCCAAAGGAGATAGAAGAGGGTCGAGGAATGTTGGGTAGGCCGCCGGTGAGTTACTCGCCGTGTCCGGTGAGCACTTTCCCGTCGGCCCCCCACCGAACCGGACGTGATGCTTTCACATCATCCGGCTCTCCAGTGTCTTATTCGCTGGCGTGCCGTTCGACCGGTGCAAGCTGCCGGAGCGGACGTCCGGCGTGGATGTCCGCATGGCAGGATGCACAGGCGACGAGCGTCTTGCGACGCCGTGTCGCCATCATCACCACCCAGGCGGGCCGTGGGGCACGCCCGTGCCGTTTCAGGTCTTTGAGCGCTCGTATGTGATGCACCTGAATGCGGTCAGTTGAGCCGCAGAGCTCGCATGTGTTAGCAAGCAGGCGCTGTACGAGTTCCGTCCGACCGTTGGGAATCGGTGGTGGGGTGTCGATGAGGACTGCCTTCTGGTCTCGCACGAGCGGGATACCGCCCCATTGCGCCACCAACGGCTTCCGGTCAGGTCGCTCAACGACCACCTGAAGGACCTTGCGTGGTCCGTGTTCGGTCTGGATGACCGCCTTGTACCGGCGAAACACCTGCTGGACGCTGATCTTCAGCTTTCCAGCGAGTGTCTTCCCCAGCGACGTCTCCATGACCCAGCGCAGGCGGTTGAGCGCACCGATGTTCCCGGCCAGCCGATAGTAGTTGACGATGCCCCGGTACTCCGATTGGTACTGGCTCACGATGCTGAATGGAGCATCGTGGTGCCGTTCCCCGCGGTGAACCGGCTTGCCGTCTCGCATGTAGGGCGTGCACTTCTCGCGGATGACCTGAGACGGAACACGCAGCCCGATGATGCCGTTGACCGTCCTGCGGCCTCGGGTGTCGAGCTTGGATGCGCTTTCCTGGACGACCACCTCGTAGCCAAGGAACCGTGCTACCTGCGTGCGGCCGTGGGTAATCAGCGTCTTCTCATCGGAGAGTTCCAGCCGGAGGTCGTCCCGCAGAAACTCTCCCAGACGGCGCTTGATGTCCTCGGCCTCGGCCTTCGGCCCCACGAACCCCAGTAGGAAGTCGTCGGCATACCGGACGTACCGCAGGCGCCTGTAGTCGGGGTCGTGCGTGTCGTTGAATGGCAACGACCGCAGGCGGCGGCGGTATTCAACCGCCTCCGCTGCACGTCCCGTAGAACGCAGGTACTTGGCCTTCATGGCCAGCCTGTTGTAGTCCGGGTTTCGCCGACGCCTCTCGCCGTGGTTGTGCGCGGGCAGGAGCACGTCTTCCACGAATCTGTCCAGACGGTCGAGGTAGATGTTGGCGAGCACTGGACTCACGATGCCGCCCTGCGGCGTGCCGCTGTAGGTGGCGTTGTACTTCCACTTCTCAAGGTAGCCTGCCTTGAGGAGCTGGGAGACCAACCGCAGGAAGCGGTTGTCGTGAATCCGCTCTTGCAAAATCGACAACAACACCGAGTGGTCGATGTTGTCGAAACAGCCAGAGATGTCCGCCTCGATGAACCACGTCGTGCCTGTCCAGGTGCGTTTGATTTCGGTGAGCGCCGTATGACACCCCCGATTCGGACGAAAGCCGTGTGAGCAGTTGCTGAACTGCGGTTCGTAGTACGCCTCCAGCAGGAGGCGTATTACTTCTTGCAGCAGCTTGTCCGACCACGTCGGAATGCCCAGAGGACGGCGCTTCCCGTTGGCTTTCGGGACATAGGCACGCCGCGCCGGAGTCCATCGGTAACGTTCGAAGCGCAGGGCTTCGATGATTGTGCCGATCTTCTCCATGGTCATTCCATCGGCCGTGTCCGGGGTCGCTCCCGGAGTGAGCGCACCGCGATTTCTCGCGATACGCCCGTAGGCCATCAGATACAGATCCGGGTTCCAGAGTTGGCGGTAGAGGTTGTCGACGGGGAGTCCTCGTCGGCCTCGTTCGCGAATGATTCCCAGCACAGTTTCGGCGTCACGCATCTCGCGTACCTCCCTTCCTGGGTCTCCAAGACACCTGTCTCCCTTCGCCATGTGGACGGCTTTCCCGTCCTCGGACTACTACGGAGACTCCGTCGCCATAGGGCTCGCGCCCCGTAGGCGATCCGACGTTCCTAGATGACAGACGTTGCTAGCGTGACTTAGGCGTCTCGTTCGCTTCCTTGAGTGGGATCACTTCCCACCGCCCACCAGTCGGGAGTTCCCGGTCGCGGTTACATGGCCGGTCAACTGATGGCCTCGCGGTATAGACGTTGTGAGCGAGGAATGTCATGTTGCATCGCTGGAAACTGAGATTCAGGCAATTCAGCTTTCGCCATATCACACGGGTCTTGCGGAGCCGTGCCCTAAACGTCTTCGGTTCACTCTCCGCTTCTCTCACATGCGATTGTCCCCTTCGGCTTTCGCCTCCAAGTAAGTGAGATGACCCAGGGGTTCTCTCCCGAACCCCTCCTGCCTCAGACAGGAATCACGTCATCTAGTGACGCCGCGCACAGCCGCCCATCAGGGTGCCGGTGAGCGTGAGGACGGCTTTGCAGGCTTCGGCGAGCGTGCCCGCCGCGAGCCCCTGGGCAGAGCCGCGTGCCTTGTACTCGTGCTGCTCGTCGATGAGCAGGAGGTCGAAGTAGCCCGGCATGTGCCGGGCGATGTAGTCGGCGAGCGGGTAGCGGCGGGGACCGCGGCAGTCCGCCTGCCAGAGTGATCCGTGGCACTGCTCGCAGGTGTGCTTCTTCCGTCCAAGGTCTGCCTCCTCCAGTGGCAGACCTTCGTCATCGACGATGACCGAGAAGCACGCCGGACAACAGGCGAGGGCAATCACCCTGCCGAGTTCATCGCGAGCAGCTGCGCTTCCCGCGACAACTTGACGCATCGCGACCGCCGGTTTCCAGCGGTAGGAGAGTTTCGCCTGCTCGCGCGAGAGGATGACGAAGAGCGGCCAACCGCCCGCGTGACGGACCCTCTCCAGGTCGCTGATCGTGCGGACGATGACCGCGTTGGCGCTCGGTACCGTTGCCTTCACCTCGCGTTGCCATTTCCGTACAAGGTGGGGCGGGCACAGGACCAACACGCGCTCAAAACCCGCGAGCGTGGCGGCCGCCGTCCCGATGGTGGTCTTACCGGTGCCCATCTCGCCGACGAGGTTGGTGGCGCGGTGGGTTTGCAGGGAGAGCGCGCAGGCACGAATCACATCGGCCTGAGCACCCATCGGGCGGCGGCCCAGCCGTCGCAGGTCGAAGCCCAGTTCCTCCCGGCTGGTTGCCGAGTAGATGGGCGGATAGGCCTTCAGGACGGCATCG
>CAZDZP010000271.1:0-3730 GCA_964509855.1 uncultured Anaerolineaceae bacterium
CGATGTTGCCGGAAGCGCCGTCCACCTGCGTGCAGTCGGTTCCCGCAACGAAACCGCGGACCTCCGTGCCGTCGGGAGGGGCTTCGCCATTCACGGCGACGGTGCCAAAAAACGTCGCAGGGACGCTCGGTTGCGCCTCTGCGGAGGGTGCGTTCCCAAGCACGTAGAGCAACGAGAAGAGCAGTAGAAGAGACAACGACGGGGACTGCATAGCCTCATCGTACGAAGCGTACTTGTGGCGTGCGAGACTCGCAGGCTCGCATTATTGACAAGATCGCCCTACCTTATGTCCTTGCGATCGCCTCGACGGGCGTAGCGGGGGCACGACACTTGGCGGGAATTGGCCAGCAACTCGAAACCACTCGACGCATGCGAAACCTCTCAATCGAGCAGGTTGCGTCTGACACACGCATTTCGCAGCGCTTCATCCAGGCGCTGGAGGACGAGCAGTTCGACGAGTTGCCGGCCCCGGTTTACGTCCGCGGGTTCCTACGTTCCTACGCGAACTACCTCAAGATCGACGCGCAACCGCTCCTGGACGAACTCTCCCGTTATGAGGAATCGGACGGCTACGTAGTGCGGGGCCCGGCTCCTTGGCGCGGACCGGGCGTGGCAAACCGTCCCCCGGCGCGTAGTGCCTCGAACGACCCCTTTCGTCCTCGTCCCCTGGCACCCACCCACTCGGACCAGGCGGCGGCAGGTCTTGCGCCGCTCCCAGCAGCCTTCCCCGGGACGAACGGGGTACAGGGAGAACATCCCGAATGGGAGCCCGAACTCGACGATGCCGGGGAACCCGGAGACTACGCAGAGGTCGACGAGTTCGAAGACTACGAATACGAAGAGCCTGAAGCATGGGTTGCCCCCGGACGCGACCGGGCAACGCAGGGCGTTCTCCTGGAGCGCCCCGTCGCACTACGCGGTGGTGGGGGACCGCCGCGAGCAGGCATTGTCCTGGCGGGGATTGCCCTGTTTGGCGCGGCCGCAGCCGGGGCGTTCTTTATGTTCCGTGGTGACAACGACGACGGAGTAGCAGCTGGTTCGGGCAATGGCGAAACCCCGGCGGTACAGCAGACTCCCGGCGGAGTCGTCGAAGTGCGCACGCCCACGCCGACCGTGGCCGGGGAAGGATCTCCGGTTGGAACGCCCTCGTCGACAGCCGAGGTAGAAGGAACCCCCGCCGGTAACTCGGACGACGAAGCCGACAATGACGAAACGCCCGTTGCCGCCGCGACGAACGCTCCTGCGCTGGCCACCCAGCCTACGCAGACCCCGGCGCCGCAACCGACGCCAGTCCCGACCGTCGCAGTCGTCCCCACCGCTGCGCCCGCCCCACCGACGGCGACACCGACCCCGCTGCCGCCGACTCCGGTTCCGCCGACTCCTACCCCGCCCGTCGTACACCCCAGGGAAACAGACCTGTGCGGCTCAGGCGTGAACCCCTGTGGCGACCCCCCTCTAATCGTTATCTGTGGTCCGAACGGTTGGTTCATCGATCCCACTGGCAGCTACGTGAACTCCGGCTGGCCGGTCAGTAGCGCATCGCGAATCGGCGAGGCCGGCAACGCCTGCCAGTAGGCCGGAAGGACCCGGCCTCGGCCCCTTCTTGATTTCCTTGCATCCCAACTAACCCCGAACTTCATGACCGGTCTCGTAGCCCGGTAGTGGACGTTACGTAACAGCACCCGTAGCTGTTACCGAGTTGTTCCCTTTGCACCCGGTTGCGCCCCTTTCCAGGGCCGAACTGTCCCCCAGGGACGTCACACAAACACCGCAACAGCGATGTGTGGCTCCCCTGGGAGGACAAAATGGCTGTTGTAGAATTTGGGCGTCTCCGGGACATCTCGGAGTCGCTACACGAATGGCGCGGATCGCGGCTGATGCCGCTGTACGCCGCCGGTATGTTCGCGGGGCTCGCCCTCGGGTTCGGTTTGTATGCTTTCACCGCCGATGGCGGCGTAGGCACCCGCGCCCCTGAACTTCCGCACATCCAGGCCCCTTCCTATTCACTGCCGGTCAGCAGTGGCAACGACGCTGGTGCTGTTCTCCCCCCGAAAGCCGCGGACCGGCCTCTTTTGAGTGTCGCCCCCGCGCCGGACTGGACCGCGAACCTCGTTACGCCGAATGATTCGGCCGGCTGGGCTGCCATCCTTCTTGCCGAAGCGGAAGCTGCCGCAGCCGCGGAAGCCGTGGCCATCGTAGAAACGGAGACGTCTCCTGGGGCGCCAGCCGCGCCAGCGCTATCCGCAGCGCAGGTTCCGCCCGTCGCTCCGCCCGCACCCGCACCGGCCGCCCCGGTTGCACCGCCGCCACCCGCTCCGATCGCTGAGGCGCCTGCCACGGCTCCCGTTGCGCCGGCACCGGTCGCGCCGCCAGCCCCGGTTGCAGTTGCTCCGCCAGCCCCGGTTGCTCCGCCCCCGCCCCCAGCTCCGACCGGCGTACTGGCCAAGCCGAACTTCTATCTTCCCTCTGTTTCGCAGGGTGGAATGACCGACCTCGAATCACGGCTGCTGGCCGGCATTAACGCCGAACGCGCCGCAGCGGGACTCGGCCCCTACACGCACGTCTCTGGACTGGCGACTGTCGCGAGAACCCGTTCGCAGCAGATGGCCGACCAGGGCTACTTCGGACATCGCGACCCGTACGGCTACTCCATGTACGTCGAGCTGCTTTCGCACTTTGGCTTCGGGAGCTACGCATGGGCCGGTGAGAACCTGGCGATGAACAACTACGGCGACCACGAATCGCCGGAGCGCGCTGTCATCTCCCTGATGAACAGCCCGACGCACAAGGCAAACATCCTCGCTGGCGAATTCTCACGAGTCGGGATTGGCGTAGTCCACCACCCGGACGGGCGCAAGATCTACACCATGATCTTCCTGAGCTAACTACTCGACGCGAAGAAAACCCACACGAAAGCGGCGCTATTCCTCTGGCGCCGCTTCTTCGTTGGCCTGGCCAGCAGCGGCGTTAGAGCGCGACATCATGTAGCCGACGCCTCCGCCCACGGCAGCCAGCCCACCAACCGCGAGCAGCACGATGGCCCACGTTGGAACGCCACCATCGCCGCCGTCACCGCTGGAGGGAACGCCCGGCGTCGCGGAAGAAAGCTCGCCGGTAGGAGTGGCTGTCGCCGTTCCGTTGGTCGCTCCAGGCGATCCAGTGGCGGTGGCGGCATTGCCCCCACCCTGCCCGGGCGTTGTTGGTGTACCCTCGCCGGGAGTTGCCTCCGTCGCGGGTTGCGTAGCGTTGGGCTGCGGCGTGTTCGTCGCGGTTGGGACGGTCGTTGGCGTGAAAGTTGGAATCGGGTCCGGCGTAACGTTACCGAAGGTGATGTCGAAGAGGACCAGTCCCTGGTCCCACGTTACGGGGCGTTCCGACAGCTTGTCGCCGACACGAATGCGGACGGGCACGCCATCGCGGCCACAATCGGCAATCTGAGATTCGGACACTACATCCACCACATAGACAGTGACCCTGGCGGCTCCGTCACCCGTGTAGACGGTCTCGCTCGTGCCGCAGACCTTGTTGCCAATCAACGCTTCGACTGGCAGGCCGGCAGGCACCGGCCCCGCCTCATCCGTGATCGACCCGGCAATCGTTGACGGCGGCTGTGGAATGCCGCCCTGCGTAGGCTCGGGGTTCTGAGCGAACGCCGGCGCCGCGAAGAGCAGGAGTGCCGCCACTGGCAGAGCAATGAGCGTGATGCGAGGGAGGGAACGAGGCATGTATC
>CAZDZP010000272.1:0-3724 GCA_964509855.1 uncultured Anaerolineaceae bacterium
AACATCCGGCGGGTAGGCGCGGTAGCCGGTGACGTCGCCCGTATCTGTGTCCATGAAAGCGATGCCGTTGGGGAGGTCGATGCGTTCGCCGCGGGGGAACGTCAACTCGTGCCAGAGCCCGCTCGCCCGTTCGATGGCGGCGATGCCGGGAGCGGGCGTTCCCGTCGCGCCCGGGGTTGGCGTTGGCGCCGGCGAGGGCGCTGCCGTCGGCGTCCCTTCCTGGACCGTCGGGGTGGTATCGGGTGCGACCGGTTCGGGTTCGCCGCCGTTCTGTAGCGCGACGATGACCGCGAGCGTGCCGAGCGCCACCACGAGTCCAGCGCTCGCTGCCGCCACCCACTTCAGCGACAGCCCGGCCGTGATGCCCCGCATCGAGCGCTGCAACCGCGCCGGGAGGCCGTTGCGCTGTCGCCAGTAGTCCGCCGCGTCGTCGCGCGAATCCACGCCGAGCTTCGACATCACCTCGCGCACGTGCCACTTCGCGCCCTGCAGCGACACGCCAAGCTCCTCCGCACTCTGCGGGTTCGACCTGCCCTTCGCGAGCAAATCCAACACTTCACGCTGGCGAGGCGTCCACGCGAGCAGGTGCTCGGGCGGATAGTCGTGCCGGGTGGGAGATGGAGCGGTCATGCCCATAGGCTAAACCCGCACGCCACCCCTTGAACCTGACCTATGGTAAAGATTACGAAAGCGGATAGGGGGTGGGTCGAGCGACTCGGCGATTCGTCAGGTGAGCATCGCGGGTGCAAGCTTCGCCCTGGCGTCTCACGGGCACGAAGCTGCCGGGAACAGCACGCAACGTCGTCTCCCCGTCCGCCCCCACGAATGTCAGAACGGTACAGACGCGCATCGGTACGCTTTGGTCATGGCTCAACGCGTAGTTGGATGTCTGTGCTCCGAACGCGCGGGGACACGCGGTTACAACAGGGCACCTGTATGCCGTTCGCATCTGGCGACTACGAACAACAGCCTCGTTGCGTAGCCGCATCACTGTGTACTTCGCAGTGACAAGCCCGTCATGCAAGTAGTCCATGGAGGCTGTAATGATTGTCGCTCTCAGCCGGTTCACGATTGCCAATGACATGGCCGAAGACGTGCGCAAGGCATTTGTTTCCAGGCCGCACCTGGTGGATAGCGCGGATGGTTTCCTGGGCATGGAAGTGATGAGCCCGGTGGCTGACGAAAAGGAGATCTGGCTCGTTACTCGTTGGGTGGATGAGCAACGGTACCAGGAGTGGCACCGCGGTCATGACTACCACGACTCCCATAAAGGCATTCCCAGGGGGCTCAAGCTGGTCCGGGGAAGTGCCGGCGTTCAGATCTTCGATGTGTTCGCGCAGTGAGTGCGGCCCCGGGAACGACTCACAGCGGTGACGCAATGCCGACACTTGGTGCGGATGGGATCGTTCGCTTCCGCGCTCTACAAACCCTTGCTGTGGCCGAGGTCACCGCCCGCTTCTACGAAACGCATGGTTCCGCATACGAGCGATTTGGACCGCGGGGGCTTGAGGCGTGTCGAGAAGACCTCACATTCCATCTCGAATTCCTCCGGCCAGTATTGGAGTTCGGTCTGCTCCAGCCGATGGTTGACTACCTGGAGTGGCTTGCCAGCGTCCTCGGCGCTCGCGGTATTCCTGCGGAGCACCTCTCGCAGTCTCTCGAATTCCTCTCGGATTTCTTCGTGGCCCAACTGCCACCTGCTGATGGCGCAATCGTCGCCGGTACTCTCGATATTGTCATCGCCAGGTTCCGGCGCCGTGGCGACACCGAGACACGAGTTCGTATGGAGGAATCACCCTGGCCAGAAACCGGGGCGTTCGAAGCTGCCTTGCTCGCGGGCAACCAGGCTACTGCCCTCGCGATAGTGACCACGTTGCTTGATGGCGGAAAGACGCTCGTTGAAGTCGAACTCCATCTCATACAACCAGCCCTCTACCACATCGGCGAACTCTGGCAGGAAAACCAGGTGAGCGTCGCCCAGGAACACATGGCCACCGCCATGGTTCAGTCGATCATGACCGTTTGCCTCGTTCGCTCCACGCCCCCGACGGCGACCGGTCATCGCGTGTTGTTGGCATGCGTAGAGGGAAACAACCATGCCATTGGACTTCGCATGGTTGCCGATGCCTTCCAGCTCGGCGGCTGGGACGTGCAATATCTTGGAGCCAACATGCCGGCGAACGCACTGGTTCAGCAAGTGGAGGAGTGGCGTCCGCACCTGGTTGGGCTTTCGGTCGGGTTCGCTCAGCAACTCCCCGCCGCCCGGGCAGCAATCGCGCTCCTCAAGACACGCTTCGGGGATGCCAGCCCCGCGGTAATCGTCGGGGGATTGGCCATGAATCGCTTTAGCCAGCTCGCGGACTTCGTCGGGGCAGCCTCATGCCCGGCGGACGCCCCTTCTGCCTTTGACTTCGCCAGCACGTTGCCCGGCGCGTGAACGAGTCGACACCCTGGTGGTCTCCCGAAATTTCCGATCTGCTCGCGGTGGCCGCTGCCACGATCGACGAGTCGGGCCGGCTCCTTCACTCCAACGCCGGGTTTAAGCGACTCGCCGGGTTGAACGATGCCTCGGAGCCCGGCGCCACCGTTGACTGGCTGTTCCTCCAACCGAGTTTCCAGAAGCTCAAGGATATGCCGGGAGACGCGTCGGGGCTGATCTACCAGGGCTTGCTTACCGTCGGGGAAGCCCTGGGGAGCCCGCGCACCCTTCGCGCGCGAGTTTGGCGGAAGGACGGCGGCCTCCGCATCCTCGCCGAGCACGATATCGAAGACCTCGAGCGGTTGAACCAAACGGTTCTCCAACTCAACGACAGCTACGCCTCAGCGCAGGTAGAACTCTCGAAGGTGAACTTCAAGCTCCAACAACGCGAGGTGCAGATTCTCGAAGCATCTCTGACCGACCAGCTCACCGGGGTGGGGAATCGACGCCGCCTGGAAATGAACCTGGCCACCGAGATAGAGCGCGCTCGGCTCACGGCCAATCCACTGGCGGCGATAATGGCCGACCTGGATCACTTCAAGCTCGTCAACGACACCTACGGACACGACGTTGGCGACGCTGTGCTTACGGCGTTCGGGGCACTTCTGCGCGGAAACACTCGTTCCAGTGACATCGTTGCCCGATTCGGCGGCGAAGAGTTCGTCGTGGTCATGCCCGAAACGCCGGTTGCGGTCGCCACCGAAGTTGCAGAACGAATCCGCCTCGAACTCGGGAATCTCCAGGTGGAGCCCGTTCGGGGGCCGATCACCGGAAGCTTCGGTGTTGCCGAACTCGCCCCCGGCGAAACTGGCGCGGTGCTCCTGAAGCGGATCGACGAAGCCCTCTACCGGGCCAAATCCTCCGGTCGCAACACCGTCGTCGCCGCCTGAATGAACGCTTCGTAGGTGGCCTGTGCAGAACGCCATCAGCACCGCCTATACTCCTCATTGAGCGGATTGGGAGGCGGCCAACTTGAGCCCCAATTTGCAGTTCCCCACGGCACCCGACGAAATCCGGGCGGATTGGCTCACCGCGCGCTTCAGGGAAAGCGGGTCGTTGCCTGAAACTGGCACCGTGTTTCGCTTCGACATTTCACCCGTCGATGAGCAAGGTACGACTTCACTCGTGGTTCGCATTTCTCTTGAGTACGAGGGCGACCCTGGCCGGGCGCCAAGCGCGCTGGTAGCGAAGTTCAGTTCTCCGCTTCCGGAGGTGAAGTCGATAGCAAACAATCCCGGAGCCGTT
>CAZDZP010000273.1:0-3716 GCA_964509855.1 uncultured Anaerolineaceae bacterium
CGAAGTCCTGGGCCGGGGCGAGCCAGAGGAAGTGGTAGAGGTCCATCGGTAGCTCCCGGATCGCGCCAGCGGTGATGTGCGGCAGCAGCCATTCGCGAACTTCGCGGCGGAAGTCGCGGTTCAACTCCTCCACCGCCGGCCGGGTGAGGTTGCGTACCTCGTCGGTGCGTGAGGCCAGCAGGTAGGCGGCGAGGAGCGGATTCGCTTCGACCCAGCGGAAGTAGCTCGTGACGAAGGCCTGCACACCGGCTTCGGCCGAGGCTGATTCGTGCAGAACGCGCACGCCGTGCCGCTGTTCCTGTTCCAGGCCGTCCACGAACAGCGCGGCGGCGACCTGTTCCTTGCTGCCAAAGTGGTGGTAGATGCTGCCCGTGCTCGCGCCGGAACGCTCGCGGATGTCCTCGATCGTCGTATCGGTATAGCCCTTCACGGTGAAGGCGAGCAGCGCAGCCGCCAGGATCTCCTGCCGCCGCTGTTCCGTGGCTGCCGAACGTTTGCCGCTTTCGTGTGGCACTGTCCCGCTCCTCCCTCGATTAGGGGATGATACCGTGCCACGTTCTAGAATACTGTTCTAGAAACGGATCGGTGACGCGAGGCAACGAGATGGAAGACGCAGTGTTCGAAGTTGAGGGCAGCCGGGTGGTGCCAACGAAATGGGCAACGGGCCCGTGGTACGCGAATGCGCTCCACGGCGGTGCGCCGGCCGCGCTCTTCGTGCGCGAATTCGAACGATCGGGATCCGCCGCGCCCATGCACCTGGCACGAGTAACGGTGGACATCCTGCGCCCCGTCCCGCGCGAGGAGCTTCGCCTGGAGACGCGGGAGAAGCGTCCGGGCCGGAAGATTCAACTGCTGGAAGCGTCGCTCTATCACGGCGAGACCGAGGTGGCTCGCGCGGTGGGTCTGCGCATTCGAACGGCGGAGGTGCCTTTGCCGCTACACAACACCCCCGCCGTCGACCTGCCGCGGCCGCGCGGTGACGAACCGCGATACGACTTCCCACAGCGTGGCGGCTTCATGGAAGCACTGGACGTGCGCTTCGTTCGCGGCAGCTACGCGAAGCCCGGGCCTGCGACTGCGTGGGGTACGCTCGGCATACCGCTGGTTGCCGGGGAAAAGAACTCCCCCATGGTGCACGTGGCTGCGCTGACGGACTGCGGCAATGGGTTGAGCGCGCTGGCGCTCTCGACGGAGCTGACCTACATCAACGCCGACCTGAACATCATCATCGACCGGGCGCCGCGCGGGGACTGGTTCGCACTGGATGCTGCGACGTATCCCGGCGAGGGGCACGGCACGGCGGAAAGCACGGTGTTCGACGAATGGGGCCGCATCGGCCGGTCGCTCCAGTGCATCTACTTTGATGCGCCGATGGAGCGGGTGCCGCAGGTGGCCTAGTCCTCGTGGATGACTATCGCCGCGCGCGGGCACACCCGGAACGCGCGGCGGACGTTGTCCTCTTCTTCCGCTGGGACGGGGTCCATGAGCACGTAGCTCAGGTCGTCTTCGCGGAGTTCGAAGACCTTTGGGGCGGCCCTTTCGCACTTGCCATGGCCTTCGCACAGGTCGGGGTTCACTTCAGCTCGCATCAATCGGTCTCCTCGCAGCGGGGTGGTCACGCGGTTCGGCCCGGGTGGTCGCGATAGACGCGGTCCCGGGCCGTCATCGTACCGGTCGGCTAAGACTCGGGGGTGAACTTCACGGGCAGGTGCTTGATGCCGCCGATGAAGTTGGAACGCAGCCGCTCGACTGGACCGTTGATCTCGATATCCGGGAAGCGGCGGAACAGTTCTTCGTACATCACCTGCAACTCCAGCCGCGCGAAGCCGGCGCCGAGGCAGAAGTGCTCGCCGATGCCGAAGGCAAGGTGCTCGTTCGGGGTGCGCGTAACGTCGAAGGTGTCCGGGTTCGGGAAGATGTCGGCGTCCCGGTTCACGCTCGGGTACCACATCACGATGCGCTCACCCTTCTTGATGACCTGACCGCGAATCTCCACGTCTTCCGTGGCTTCGCGCGCCATGTGCGTGACGGGCGAGACCCAGCGGAGGATTTCTTCGACGGCGCTCGGCAGCAGCGACATGTCGGCCTGGAGCTTTGCGCGCTCTTCCGGGTGTTCACACAGGGCAAGCAGGCCACCGGAAATCCCGTTCCGCGTGGTTTCGTTCCCAGCGAGGATGAGCAGGAAGCAGAACCAGAGAATGTCTTCGTCGGAGAGCTTTTCGCCGTCGACTTCCGAATCGACCAGTACGCTGATGAGGTCGTCGCGGCGGTGGGCCTTGCGTTCCTGGAGCTGCTGCGCGAAGTAGCCGAACATCTGCATGGTGCCCATGGTGCCGGCGATGCGCGCGCCTTCGTTGGTGCCGCGAAGCTCTTCGGGGGCGTCGGTCTGGTATTCCGGGTCACCCTGGCCGAGCACCTTGTTGGTGAGCTCGAACATGAGCGGCCAGTCCTTCTTTTCCAGCCCCATCATGCCGCAGATGACCGCGAGCGGAAGCTGTGAGGCGACTTCGATCACGAAGTCCACTTCCCCCTTCTTCGCGATGTCGTCGAGGATGCTGTTGGTGATTTCGCGGATGTGCTCGTCCATCGCCCGCACGGCGCGAGGCGTGAAGCCCTTGTTCACCAGGCGGCGGAGCTTCACATGGCGCGGCGGGTCCATGCTGATGAGCATCTTGCCGTTGCCGTCCATATTGTCGTCGACGTTCGAAGTGTCCTTGGGGTAGAAGGACACGATGCCGTGGCTGGAGATGAAGAGGTCAGGGCGGCGCGAAATGAACATCACGTCTTCGTACTTGGTGATGTTCCACCAGCCGACCACTTCTTCCTTTTCCGGGTTCCAGTGGATGGGCTGGTTTTCGCGCAGGTACTTGAAGACCTTGTGCGCTTCGCCGCGTTCGAATATCTCGCCGTCGGAGAGGTCGATTTCGTTGAGGTCCATAGTCGGAGCGGTCATTGGGCGTCTCCCGCAGTGCAGATTTGGAGTGGTGAGAAATGCGGGACACAGAGGTGCCGCGAACTACTTACCGATCGGTCGAAAGTCTACCCCAATAGGGGGCATCGATGTCACCCCCTGCCCGCGAAAAGCGTGGAGCGGCGGTAAGCGGGGCGGAAAGGATGGACAAAACCACGACCTCGCACGGCACCGCCCGCAGACGACGGTCGGCAAGTGGGCCAGCTAGCGGAAGATCCCCGCAACCACCGTTCTGGGCCAAGCGGTCGACGTCATCCGATACCCCGTACTATTGGTCTGTGAGTCGTTCGCGTTCGCTGCTTCTGTGGCTCGGCGCACCCGTGGTTGCGCTGCTGCTCATGTTGGCGAATTTCTGGTGGTTCTCCCGTGGCGACGATCCGTCAGTCGAGTTGTGGCAGGACGGCGAGCTGGCGATGCACACCCCGGAGGACGCCCGTCGCGTTGGCTCCGAAACAGTCGGGATTCAGATTCCATCTCTTGGTCCCCTTCCCCTGTCCGGTCTCGAACTGACGAGGGTTGAGGCCCACTCCAGGCCAAGCGAGTCGCCCGATGGACGGACGTGGCTGCTTGTGCATCAGTTGGACCAGGAGACGCTGATTCCATTCCTCACCGTTCAATGCTGTGAATTCCTGTTCCCAGCGGACGCCTTCGAGAGGCTCACAGTTGTTGACCTTGGCGTCGGGGGCTCTGAGACACGGATGACATCGTTCGAGTTCGACAGCGAGAACTTCCAGGCCCAGTACAT
>CAZDZP010000274.1:0-3709 GCA_964509855.1 uncultured Anaerolineaceae bacterium
AGGGAAACCCCTCGACGATGGATGGTGGGCGCGAGGGGTTACCGGCAGATTTCGCGGACATTTCGCGAATGTTTCGAAACACGCCGTTCACATGAGGGTTTTCCCTCAAGAACCAGGCCGAGCAGGAGGAGCAGGAGGGGGAGGAGGGAAAGCTCTAAATCGAGGTGCGGCCGTATTCGACCCAGAAGCGGTAGCAGTGCGGCCAGTGCTGCTCGATGATCGCTTCGACCTGGGCAGCTTCTTCGCGGATTTCGCGGAGGGCGGCATCGGCGGTGCGCAGGCTGAGGAAGTTGAACCAGTTGCGCAGGTCACAGGTGGCGTAGAAGCGGGTGTGCATGCCAAGCGGCAGCACATTTCGCGCGAGTTCGCGGGCCACTCCCTTCGCTACGAGCCCCTCGTAGGCTTCGTAGGCGGCGCGATAGGCTTCCTGGAAGCTGTCCGTCACCTCGCCGTGGATACCCGCGTCCAGCGGTTCGAAGGAATAGGCGCCGGGTTTGCCCACCTGGGTGCGCAGCGATTCGGCGCCTGGCACGTAGAACTCCGGTTCCGTCACGACGGCGTAGCGCGTGGAAAACTCGTTGAAGGACTGGGTGCGGTGGCGCATCCATTCGCGAGCGACGCCGATGGGCGCATCCACGTAGACGGTCAGCGCCGTGTGTTCGAAGGGGCTAGCGTGGCGTTCGCGCATGAGGAAGCCGATGAGCCCGATGTCTGCCTTGGAGAGACCTTCGGAGACCTTGTTGAAGGAAGCGCGGGCCGCGTTGACCACGGAGAGGTCGGAACCCATGTGGTCGATGTATTGCACGGTCATGGCGGGCCTCCAGGCGGGGAAAAGGGACGGTGATTGTCCCACACGGGAACTGCTTATGCGAGTAGGCGGATGGGCGGGAATCGGCGCACAGAACATCCGGGTGGAGCGCGTACGTGAAGGTGTGACATCACTCCGCTTGAGATTTAACTGAGCCGTGCTATTGTGACCGCCGATCTTATTCCAGAATGGAGCAACGCAGTGGTTACCTACACCGAAACATTGACGCTCGAAGTGAGCGTCACCGATATGGACAAAGCAGTCTCCTGGTGGCAGGACGTGATGGGGATGGAGTTGGCCTACCGCGCCGACGAGATGGGCTGGGCGGAGATTCAGCTACCCACGACCGGCGTCACGGTGGGGTTGAATGTGAACGGATCCGGCGCAGGCACCGGCGGTGCGACCATCGTGCTCGGCGTTGAGGACATCGAAGCGGCACGGTCGGAGCTTGAAGGGAAGGGCGTGAGCTTTACCAAGGACACGGAAGAGGTCCCGGGGATGGTGAAGCTGGCCGAGTTCCTCGACCCATTCGGCAACCAGCTAACGCTGGCACAGAGCCTGATGGGCTAGCTGATTTCGATTGCGGCCGGCGCGGCGAGAGACCTCCCGCGCCGGGCCAGTTTGCGGCGCGGTGTAACAAAGGCGTTTACAGGCGGCCGGGCCTGCATCAACTGCGCGTAAACAGTTTCCCGAAGATTGACCTAGCGCGGACATTTCTCTTGCCTGCATTGGGGGGCACTTCTACGCTGAGCGTGCGAGGGGCACCCGCCCACCTGGAGTCTGGATATGATTCGAAGCACACTGCTGCGTTTTGGCCTGGCCGCTGCCCTGTTGGCAGCCGTACCGGCCGCGTATTTCGGCGTTACTGGCGTTCAGGCGCAGGGCTTCCCGCCCGACCCGCCACTGGTCCTGTATGGCACGGCAACCGGTGCTCAAACCGGCGCGGGCGTGCATTCCGTCGGCGTGGACGGCACCCGCGGTGTTTGGTGCGGTGCCGGTCGTGTCGTCGAAGGCAACAACTACGTTGTGCAGGTGGTGGCGAACAACCAGACCGCTGGCTGTGGCCAGTCCGGCCGCAGCATCCGCCTGTACGTAACGGGCACCGGTGGCCAGTTCAACGGCGAGGGTGGCCGCTTCTCGAACGCCTTCTCATGGCAGTCGAGCACCAGCCGGCCGATACAGCAGAACGTGACCTTTGGCGAACCGCTGCAGGTCCGCGGCTTCGTGCCCGGCGTAACGGCGTGCCAGGGCTACGCAAGCGCCGCTTCCTGCCAGTAGCAACCAACTAGGGGCAATCCACCCCGGAGTTGCGGAAAAGGTCGCATGGCAGCGAAGCGCCAGTTCGGGGTAGCATCGCGGGACGACCCCCGAGGAGAGGTACCCGCATGAACCTCAGCCGTTCACGACGAATACTTATCGGCATGGGTACGGCGGCCATCCTGGCTGCGGTGCCTATTGCTGTTTTGGCACAGGGAGCGCCTCCCAGCCCGCCAACGACGTACTACGGTTCCGCCAGCGGCGCGACCGCCGGGCAAACCGTGATTGCCATCATCGGCAGTGGCGCTTCGACGCGATTCTGCGGGAGCGGCAACGTCACCGACGAGCCCGGGGATGGCATCGTCTACGTCATCGACGTGGAGCAGGATTCGACGATCAGCGGTTGCGGCGCGAGCGGGCGGCAGATTCGTCTGTACTTCACACCAACTGCGAGCGCGCCGGGCGCATTCGCCACCCAAACACTGACCTGGCAGCCAGCGGGCGCGGAAGAGCGGGATGTGACGTTGGGAACGCCGTTCTCCAACCGCATCATGGCGCCGGGGCTGCGCGCGAACCCCTAGCGCAACCCCCTTCGGGGTCCGTATTGCCACGAACGAAGCAACTGGCCGGCCCGGGATTCCTGGCCGGCCTTCGTTTGCAGCAGCGCATCCAGGTCGCCCGAGGTATCCAGGTCCAGTTCCAGGGCGGGCGATGGCACGATGCGAAAGGGTATGCCGGCTTCCTTCGCCGCAGCTTCGTGGAGCGCGGCGCTGTCGCGGCCGTAGGCTAGGGCGAAGCGGCCGGGCGGCTGGAGCAACATCGCATTCGTGCCGCCGTCGGGGCTTCGGGTGATGGTGCAGGACGGCGCCGGTGGGGCCGCGGAAACGAAAGCCTTGAGCGCGGCGGTGGTCGCGAGGGGCAGATCGGCGTGCAGGATGAATAGCCCCTCTGCTTCCAGCTGCCCAACCGCGTACTCAAGCTGGGGATTGAGGCCCGCGAGCTCCGCCGATTCCGGTATGAGCCGCGCGCCAGTGGGCAGCAGCGGCGTCACGTCGACGTCGGAAGTCAGCACGGCCAGTTCGTATCCCGCACCCACGACCGCGTCGAGGACCGTCGTCAGCGTAGCCGTCGCGAGTTCGACACGCTGGGTCGGCGTGAGGACCTCCGCCAACCTCCCCTTCGCGCGGTCGAGCCGATTGACGGGGACGAGGACCTGGAGCGTTTCGGACAAGCTCAGCCCCTCGCGCGCGATGCAAGCACGGTGCGCGACGCGAGCACCACGGACTCGGCAAGCTCAGCCTTGCGCTCGTTGCTGGTCATCATCGTGTCGGTGACGTGACATTCGAGCCCGAGTTCACGGACTGCGGGTGCGAGTTCGGCGTCCTGCTCGTCGATGACCATCAGGTCGATGTAGTCGCGGTAGATGCGCGCGACGCCCAACGCCGAGATTTCGTGGCCAAGCGACTGGAGCATCTGGGCGGCGGGGCCTTTGACCACCTGCCCGGCGATGATGGGGCTTATGGCCACGCGCAGTGCATTCGTCTCGTCCAGCCCTTCGCGGATGCCGGGAACGGCGAGAATCGGGCCGATGCTGACAAAAGGGTTGCTTGGCGCGATGACCACGATTTCGGAATCGCGGATGGC
>CAZDZP010000275.1:0-3692 GCA_964509855.1 uncultured Anaerolineaceae bacterium
GCCTTCTCCGGAGGTACCGCCATGACAGCCACGCAGAGCACCGCCACTTCCACCGCTTCGAACGAGCCCGCCGATAAGGCCCGCCGCTACGACACCTCTCGCTACATGGGCGCGACCGGCCTGAACTGGTACACCGCCGATCCCACGCTCCAGTTCCTGCTGCGCTACTACATGGATGCGGCGCAGCTGGAGGCGATGACGCCCTCCCTTATAGATCTGGGTGCGCTCATCGGCGGGCTCGTTTCCGAACGCGCCGAGGAGACGGACCGCAACCCGCCGCGGCTGGTGAAGTATGACCGCTGGGGCCACGACATCAGCGAGGTGGTGATGCCGCCTTCGATGGAGGCTTCGAAGCGCGACCTGCTGGCGGCGCGAAAGGGTCTGCGCGAGGCGGCGGTGGCGGCCGGCGCGCCCGTTGGCGTGCTGAACTCGGCCTACAGCTACATGCTCAACCAGGCGGAAATCGGCATGGCCTGTGCGCTCGGCACCGGCGGCGACATGGTGAAGGACATGGTCGACGCCTTCGCCCCGCCCGACGTGCGCGACCAGCTGATGCCCCGGCTGGAAGCGGGCGACTTCGACGGCGAAACCGCGCAGATGCTGACCGAACGCACCGGCGGCAGCGACCTCGCCCAGCTCGAAACGCGAGCCACGCCCGTCGGCGACCACTACCTGTTGAACGGCGTGAAGTGGTTCGCTTCGAACGCCAATGGCAGCGCCTTCGTGGTGCTGGCCCGGCCGGAAGGCCCGAGCAACGACGGCAAGGGCGTCGCCAATTTCCTCGTGCTGCGCACGCGCCGCGACGGCAGCCCGAACGGGGTCCACATTCGCCAGCTGAAGGACAAGCTCGGCACGAAGGCGGTCGCCAGCTGCGAAATCGAGTTCCGCGACGCCGAGGCATTCATCCTCGCGAAGCGGCCGGGGAGTAATGGCACTCCGAGCACCGCGACCGCGAACGGTTCCGATGCAACGTCGCGAGACGGCCTTAGTCGCATGATGTCTTTGACGAACGCCAGCCGTCTTGGCGTGGCGATGATGGGTCTCGGCGCGGCGCGGCGTTCGCTGGTGGAATCGCTGTGCTACTCGCGGGCGCGGGAAGCCTTCGGCAAGCCCATCGCCCAGCACCCGCTGATGAAGCGCAAGCTGGCGGAGCTCATCGTGGAAGTGGAGGCGACGCAGGCGCTGGTGTTCGAAGGCTACGGGCCGCGCAACCACCAGCGCAGCGAGGCCGCCGGCAAGCTGCGCATCGCCCCCGCGCTGGTGAAGCTGAAGGCGGCGCGGCTCGGCATCACCGCCAGCAGCGACGCCATCGAAGTGCACGGTGGCAACGGCTACTGCGAAACGTGGCCGGTCGCGCGCATCCTCCGCGATGCCCACGTGAACACCGTGTGGGAAGGCACCGACAACATCCTCTGCCTGGACGTGCGCCGCAGCATGGAAAAGGAACAGGCGCACCTGCCCTTCCTCGCGCGGCTGCGGGAAGCGGTGGCGAACGCCGGCGAAAGCGACCCCACCGTGACGCTTGTCGGGCGGCGAATCGAAGACCTGGAGGGCGCCATCGACGCGTGGTCCCGGCTGGACCGCGACGTCGCCGAAGGGCGTCTCTATCCGCTGGCGCAGTACATGATCGATGTCTACGCCGGGGCGTTGCTGGTGGAGCAGGCGGCGTGGGCGCGCGAACACGGCCAGCCGGGCGAAGGCGACCGCAAGACGCTCATCGCGCGGCTCTGGGCGAAGAGCCACCTCGCCGACCCCAGCCCCTACCGCGGCCTGGACGAACCCGCCGACGAAGCCACCGCGCACTTCGAAGAGCTCGCCGCCGGCACCCTGGTCGATGGGCGGTGGGAGGGGTGAGCGAGGGTTACCTCGCGGAAGTTTCGGGCGCCCATCACGAGATTTACGCGAGATTCATTGCGCTCCGCCGCGAACGGGGACCAGCGGCGCTCGATGCCTTTGCCGAGCGGGCCTCGCGCGAACTGCGAGCGGCATTGAGCCAAATCGAACCGCCGCCCGAGTGGGCGGCCCTGCACGCCGAACTGCTGGCGTGCTCCTTCCCGGAGGGCGACGCGTTCCCTCGCACCCGTGAGGCCGAAATTGCATTGTCGCGCCGCATGCAGCGCGTGACGGCGGAACTGAACGCCGCGTGCCTCGCCGCCGGCATCCCGCCGCCCTTCCCGGACGAACTCTACGGCGGGACTACGTTGGAGCTGGACGGCGGGTGACTGATGTCAATCTCGGGAGCTATCGAGTCCCAGCTTCGCGAGCACCTGCGGCCACCGCTCAGGGAACTGGCGGTGGAGGGCGTCGTCGAGGGCAGGTGGACGCTGCGCGAGCAACCGGGCCGAGCCTGGCTCGATGGCCGGACCACCGTACTCAAACCCTTCCATGATGCCAACATCCAGGAGGGCGCGAACCTTGCTATCTTCGCTCTGCGCCATCCGGAGCATGAGTGCCAAGCCTGCCCGGACGTCCTCGGATGAGGCCTCGCCCGAGATCAGGTGCGGCATCAGCTCGCTTTCAACCACGACGTAATCCAGGTCGTAGAACTCGTAGTCGGGCGGTAGCACTAGCCCCTTCACCGCCGCCAGGCATTCCGGGACGACATCGTCCCACTTCAGCACAGGCAGCGCGTCCTCCCGCCACTGCCGGGCTTCACGCATGTACTCGTCGTTGTCCAGGTAGCGAAGCCCGAGCCTGGCAAGTAACCGTGGCCACCACCCGGGGAACTGGCGATGGAGTTCAGCGTCAAGCGCTCCCGGCATCTGGGCGATCCATCGGGCTGCTGCCGGGGCCGATGCCGGGCTGCGATATTCGAGCCACTTCACAACGCCGTCCTCGAGGAGCTGGCGCATATGACGGTCGTCGCTTTCAACCATTCGACGAATCAGGTCGAATCCCGCCTCGATGTCCCCCGGCGTGGCATCGTCCGAAACAAGGTGAGGGAGGAGGTGGTCTTCGACTACGTAGAATGGCCAGTCGTAGTCATTGAATTCGGGAGGGAACGTTAGCCCCTTCACCGTTTCGAGAATCTCGAGGACCACGTCTTCGTACTTGAGGGACGTCATTGCAGCTTCCCGCTATTGTTGGCGTTCTACCTTCTTTTCGACATTGTTCCACAGGGTAGAGAGTCGAAGATGTGGACGTTGCGCAAACGTTGGAGATCGAATGAGAGGTGTTCGCCGTGATTAGGCCCTCTGTCCGGCTGGTGGACTGGCTGGAACCGCATAGCCTCGAGACCTACGAACCTCCGACCGAGAGCTGGATGCACCCAATCGCCGTGTTCATCGGTTTCTCGGATGGACCCGGGCAGGACATCTACCACTTTGTGATTTGTTCCGTGAAGTGGTTGGAGGAGTGGCTTGGCTCCCATGCCGTGGTCTTCGGCCACAAGCTGCTGGTGTTCTCGCGGTTCTCCTACGACGACCTCATTCGGGCTCTCGATCGCATTTGCGAAAACGCTGTCGGCGAGACCATCGAACGAGTCTCGCAGGCGCTCTGCCAGTACGGCGGATGGGAGTTCGCGCCCGGCCTGCCGGTGTTCGACTCGAACGCCTCGATTGACGCTATCCTCCCCTCAGGAGCCACCCCATGCCACCATCCCCCGAACTCGCGACCTACGCGGAGCAGCACCGCTGGCTTTTCGACCAGTTCGCCGCGGAGCTTGGGAAGTTGGGTCCGGCGCTGGTGGGCGC
>CAZDZP010000276.1:0-3687 GCA_964509855.1 uncultured Anaerolineaceae bacterium
CTTCGCGAGAACGAGAGTCTCGAAGGGCTGAGCGATGAGCAGCTCGAGACGTTCCAGCAGCGTGGTTTGCCGCAGCCGGGCGCGGCGATGCGCGAAGGCCCGTCGCTGACGAACCCGGCGCGCCTGGATGTCCCGACCACGGTGATCTGCACGTCGTATTCGTCGGAGCAGGTGAAGGAAGCCGTGAAGGAGGGCTACGCGTTTCTTGGCGGCCTGGCCGAACTGAGGAACGTGACTTACGTGGATATGCCGACGAGCCATTGGCCGATGTGGTCGCGGCCCGCGGATTTGGCGGCGATCATTGGTGGCGTTGCGCGGGAGAGCGGAGGATAGGGCGGAAGGGTGACGGCCGCTTGGGTGGCCGAAGGGTGGCGTGTGAGGTGTACCCCGCGCATCAGTGGATGCGCGGCTACAAAGCACATGGCTAACGGGCGTGGACGTGGTCCGGGGCGACGGTGGCGTCGGGGAATTCGCAGCATTCGACGGCGAGGTGGAGCGCGTGGGTTTCGGCCTGGATTGTGACGTGGTCGATGCCGTGCCGTTCGCGGAAGAGGGCTGAGAGGGTGGCGATGACTCGTTCGGCGTCGTCCATGGTGGCGACTTCGACGTGGGCGCTGAGCGCGATGAATCCGCTGGCGATGGTCCAGACGTGGACATCGTGCATGGCGATGACGCCGGGGATTGCGTGGGCTTCGCGGGTGAGTACTTCGACATCGACGCTGGCGGGGACACCTTCGAGCAGGATGCGGACGGCCTGGCGAAGGAGCACTATCGCACGCGGGATGATGAGCGCGCCGATGGCGAGGCTGATAACGATGTCGACCGGGTACCAGCCGGTGGCGAGGATGACGACGGCGGAGACCATGACGCCGATGGAGCCGAGGGTGTCGGCGGCGACTTCGTACATGGCGCCGCGAGCGTTGAGGTTGCCGTGGCTGTGCGGTAACAGCAGCTTCAGCACGAACAGGTTGATACCGAGGCCGACCGCGCCGACCACGAGCGGTACCCAGCCATCGATGGCGTGGTCGCTGCCGATGCGGCGATAGGCTTCGTACACGATGTAGGCGGCGAGCCCGAGCATTAGAAGCACATGGACGGGCACGGCGAGCACTTCGGCGCGGGCGTAGCCGTAGGTGCGGCGGGCGTCAGCGGATTTCCGGGCGATGGCTGTGGCGGCGAGGGCCAGCAGCAGCCCGGCGGAATCGACCAGCATGTGGCCCGCGTCGGCGATGAGCGCGAGAGAGCCGCTAACGATACCGGCGACTACTTCGACGGCGGCAAAGGTGAGCGTGAGCGCGAGCCCAATGGCGAGAGACCGGCTGAGCTTGCCGGTGCCCATGCCGGGCGCGTGTGCTGGGTGAGCCATTACTTCACTGTAGCGCGGCACACGCCGGATACGTCATGTCAGGAGCGAAATTGAGATTGAGTCCGGGTGATTGCGTTCGCCCCGGCGGAGCGGCATGGTGCGCGCAGACCGGGGCCGGGAGGGCAGGTGCATGGCGACGGTACGCTACATCGTGGATGACGTGGACGCGGCAGTCGCGTTCTACGAAGGCATTCTTGGCTTCGAACTGCGCGAGCGCATGGGCGTGCCTTTCGCGGTTCTGACGGACGGCGACCTGACGCTGTGGATTGCGGGGCCGGGTACTTCGGCGCGCAAGCCGCTGCCGGACGGCCGTGCGCCAGGGCCGGGAGGCTGGAACCGCCTGGTCATCGAGGTACGTGACCTGGAGGCGGTGGTTTCGAAGCTGCTCAAGGCGGGCGCGACTTTTCGAAACGAAATCATCAGCGGACCGGGCGGGAAGCAGGTGCTGGTGGAGGACCCAAGCGGCAACCCCGTGGAGTTGTTCGAAGCGCGCTAGCAACACCTTGCAAGGTCTTCTCGAAAGGAGCACAGTTTTGCGATCACACGGGAGTTATCTCGATGGGTGAATCGCAGGGTTCGGTTGAGGCGCACTATGGCGGCGAACGGTTCGCGGAACGCATTCTCGAAGCGGCGGCAAAGGATGGCGTGTCGATAACTTCGGAGTCGCTTGCTGGCGCGGACCAGTTTCACGGCGGCGGGATAGATGCCACGCGCGGCCTGGCCCGGCTGGGCAAGTTGGAGCCCGGTATGAGGGTGCTGGATATCGGTTGCGGCCTGGGCGGACCGGCGCGGGTGCTCGCAAGCGAATTCGGCTGTGACGTCACGGGGTTGGATCTCACGCCGGAGTTTGTCCGTTCTGCCAGGGAGTTGACCGAGGCGTGTGGGTTGTCGGCATCCGTCCGCTTTGAACTGGGGGATGCGACGGCCATGCCGTTCGACGACGACGCGTTCGACGTGGCCTGGACGCAGCATGCGGTGATGAATATCCGAGACCGTGACCGGCTCTGGAGTGAGGCTTTCCGTGTGGTGAAACCCGGCGGGAGGCTTCTGTTGCACGACGTGTTGCGGGGCAGTGGCAGTGAGCCGGAGTTCCCGCTGCCATGGGCACGCGACCCCTCCGTGAGTTTTCTGCAAACGGTGAAGGAAACACATGAGTCCCTGGCCTCCGTAGGTTTCGAACAGGAGGAATGGCGAGAGGTACCGGCGGCGATGGCCGAGACCTTTCGCGCTATCGCCATGAATGCGTCAACGCAGGCGTTAACTCTGCAGGTTGTGATGGGGCCCGACCTCCCAAAACGACTGGGCAACTTCTTCGCGGCATTTTCCGATGGCCGCCTGGCGCTTGCCCAGGGAGTCTTTCGAAAGCCTTTGGGCTGACTTTCGCTAGCAGTCCCAGGCGAGGGCGCGGAGGCGGACCGGCTCTTCGAGGCCGCGGAGTTCCATTTCGCCGCGGTCGGTGAACTGGAAGCCCTTGCCGGCGGCCAGCAGGCGAACCACGTCGGCGACGAGGATTTCGCCGCCCTGTGCGCAGCCGGTGATGCGCGATGCCGCGATGACGGACTGGCCGAAGAGGTCGCCGTCTTCGGCGATTGGTTCACCGGCGTTCACTCCAATACGCACCTTGAGGTCGGCGGTGTCGTCGTTCGCGGCGAGGGCGCGCTGCAGCGCGATCGCGCATTCGAGCGCGCGCTGGGCGGAGATGAAGGAAGCGAGGAAGCCGTCGCCCGTTGCTTTCACTTCCGCGCCTTCGTGGCGGGCGAGGGTTTCGCGGGTGATGCGGTCGTGCGCGCGGATGACGGCTCGCCCACGCGTATCGCCAAGCCGCTGCATGAGCGGGGTGTGGTTTTCGATGTCGGTGAACATGATCGCGCGCAGGACGCCGGTCGGCTCCGGCGTGGGCGGCGCCTGCGGTTCGTCCCACGGTGTGCCAAGGAAGTCGGCGAGGAAGCGGCGCATGCCGGTGGTGCCGCCTTCGAGGGGGCGGCCTTCGATGACGGCGACGCTGGCATCCGGGAGCATGGCTGCGAAGCGGCGCGTTTCGTGGAGTGGCGAGGCACCGGCTTCGTGGTGGCGAAGCACAAGCACCGGTGCGTTCACGCGCGGCAGCAGCGGCGCGAGGTCCACGTTCTTCATGCTGTCGTAGATGATGCGGGCATCGCCCTGGTTGACGGCTTCGCGGAAAAAGGCGCTGAAGCGCGGACCCTCTTCGTTCCCCCACCCGAAGATCTTGGCCCCGACAACTTCGGTGAAGGTGTTGAAGTCGCGGTCCAGGATGCCGCCGAGGAAGTCGATGGCTTCTTCGTCCATCCAGTTGGCGCCGT
>CAZDZP010000277.1:0-3649 GCA_964509855.1 uncultured Anaerolineaceae bacterium
TCCCGCGAACGCGTAACCGTCGAACGGATCGAGTTCGAGTTCAGCTGCGACATCACCAGGAAATCCGAAGGTTCCAGCAACGGGTCTTCCTTGCGGGCCGCCTTGAATTCCTCCTCCGCGCCGTTCGCCGCAATCAGCGCATCCCACGTCGAAACCTCCTGTTCGAACACGTCGCCGCGCTCGACAGAGGTGTGGTACTCCACGTCCACCATTCGGGCTGCGTTCTCCGCGCGCTCGAGGTAGCGCCCCAGCCAGTAAAGGTTTTCCGCAACGCGACTCAGCATTGGCTCATCCCAGCAGCACCCATGTGTCCTTACTCCCCCCACCCTGCGACGAGTTGACCACGTACGAACCTTCGCGAAGGGCCACACGTGTGAGCCCACCCGGCATCACCCACGTCTCCTCGCCCGAAAGCACGTAGGGGCGCAAGTCGGCGCGGCGCGGCTGCAGCCTGCCATTCTGCATCGTTGGGATCGTGCTGAACTCAAGCAGCGGCTGCGCCAGCCATTCCCGCGGATTTTCGCGAATCTTTTCCGCGACCGCCTCCAGTTGGCTCGGCGTGGCCTGCGGACCCACCATCACCCCATAGCCGCCCGATTCGTTCGCCGGCTTCACCACCAGGTCGCCGATGTTCTTCAGGATGAACTCGCGATCTTCCGGCAGCGCCGCCAGGTAGGTCTCCACGTTTCGCAACACCGGCTCTTCGCCAAGGTAGTAGCGAATGATGTCGGGCACGAACCGGTACACCACCTTGTCGTCGGCTACGCCGGAACCCACCGCGTTCACCAGCGTTACATTGCCAGCCTGGTAGGCACGCATGATCCCCGGCACGCCCAGCGCCGATTCAGGGTTGAACGCGTCCGGGTCGAGGAAATCGTCGTCGACGCGGCGGTACACCACGTGCACCGGCTCCAACCCGGAGGTCGAACGCAGGAACACGCGGTCGTCGTCCACGATGAGGTCGACACCCTCCACGAGCTCAATCCCCATCTGCTGTGCGAGGAAGGAGTGTTCGAAGTAGGCCGAGTTGTAAATGCCGGGCGTTAGCACCACGGCGTTCGTTTCCTCGCGCGTGACGCCTTCCGGCCGTACGTCCACCAGCATCTGCAGTAAGTGCGCCGGGTAATCCTCCACCGGCCGCACGCCCACCCGCGGGAACAGGTCTGGCGCCACCCGCAACATGACCGTGCGGTTTTCCAACACGTAGGACACGCCGGATGGCGTGCGCAGGTTGTCTTCGAGCACCACATATTCGCCGCTCTGGTCACGAACAAGGTCGCACCCGGCGATGTGCGCGTACACGCCGAGGGGCGGGCGGAATCCCTGCATCATCGTGTTGTACGAAGGTGCGCCAGCCACCAATTCGGTGGGGATCACGCCGTCCTTCATGATGCGCTGCTCGTTGTACACGTCCTCTAGGAACATGTTGAGCGCGCGCACCCGCTGCGTAAGCCCGGCCTCCACGCGCGTCCACTCCTCCGCTGCCACAATCCGCGGCACCAGCGAGAAGGGGAAAATGCGCTCCGTCCCAGCGTCCTCGTGGTACACCGTGAAGGTGATCCCGGCGTTGAGCAGCGCAAGGTCCGCTTTCGCCTGGCGCGTGGGAAATTCGTCTTCGTTCCACCGACCGATTCTTCGCGCGAAATCGTCGTAGGCCGCCCGCACCGATCCATCCGGCGCGGCCATCTCATCCGGCCCCGCAAGGGTCACGTAGTCGGCCAACACCGCTGCCGCGACCTCCCCGTTGGGCTCGGGTATCGCATCCGCGACCATCGTGCGTTGCTGTTGCGACTCACTCACTGGGCACCGCCTTCCTGGTCGTCTCGCAAGGAGCACCATCGCAGCAGCAACCCTTGCGTTCGCGCGCAGTATACCAGTGCCCGCCGGGGGACCCGGGTCGGCCTTGTTACGAACTCATAACGATTGCATGGCGGGCACAACCTCGTCCGCCACCGGCACAGGGTCGCTATTGACAGATGTAGACGCGCCCGGGAGCCGCACGGCCGCCAGCACTCCCAACAGAGCAACCACTGCCATCATCCCGAAGTTCAACGAAACCGCGCCTCCCTGCCATCCGTTCGCGGTGCCCGCCGCCACAATCGCACCTGCGATGCCCGCGCCCGCCGCGCTCCCCAGCCATTCGGCCAGCTTCAGGGCTGAGGTCGCCTCTCCCTCCGTGCCCGCCTTCGCTTCCGAAAGCGTGATCAATCCGAAATTCGGGTACGACAGGCCCATCCCCAGCCCCGCGATGAGCCATGCCACCACCACCATCCAGATAGGGAAGCTCGCCCAGGGCAGGAACACCAGTAGCAGCGAACCCGCCGCCAGGTGCGCCATGCCCACCATCACGAAGGCGCGACGCGAAAACCGTTCGGCGTAGCGTTCGACAACCCACGCTCCGCCCGTCCAGCTCAGCGCCGCCGTCGTGATCACCAGTCCAGCCATCAGCGAGCTCTGGCCGCGAAGGTTCGTCAGTGCGTATGGCACGAAGCTGTCCGCACCCATGAAGGCGAAGTTGATGATGCCCATCCCTGCAACCACCGCGGGCAAACCTCGCGCCAGGCGCAGCGTGCCTCCCGGCAACAACCGCGCCAGCGGGGCGCTGCCCACCACGATTCCCAGCAATACCAGCCCGGCGCCGGCCAGCACCGCCCCCGACGACAGTCCCCACAGCACCAGCGCCGCCCCGGCCGCAAGCCGAAGCGAAAGCCACTCCCGCGTGCGTGCTGGCCTCTCGCTGCCACCAACGCGGTCGAGGTTGCGCAACGCCGGGAGCGTCATCCACGCCGCGATACCGACGAGGGGCAGGATGCCGAGGAACGCCGCGCGCCACGACACGTATTCCGCGAGCGCGCCGGCCACCGACGGCCCAACCAGCCCGGGTACAACCCACGCACTGGCGAACAGCGCGAACATCCGCGGCCGCAACGCCTCCGGGTAGGCTCGGCCGACGGTCACGTACACCGTTATCGGAATGAAAGCCGCACCGAGGCCCTGCACCGCGCGCCCCGCCACCAACACCCACATCGCCGGCGCCAGCCCCGCGACGAGAAGTCCCGCCGAAAACAGCACCAACCCAGCCGCGAACGGGGCCGCTGGTCCCCGGCGGTCCGCCTCGCCTCCCGCCACCGCCAATCCCACGATGCCCGCCAACAAGAACGCGCTGAACGACCACGCATACCACCGCAACCCGCCGAGGTCGCGCTCCGCCGCGGGCATCACTGTGGCGGTCGCCAGCCCCTCAAACGCCACGAGGCCGATCATCAGGATGATTCCGATTGTCATCGCGCGGTACTCGCGGCTGAACACACCCGGGCCGGCGCTCATCGCAACACCCCGCTACACATGCGCAATTGTCGGGAGGAAAGGAAGACCATGCTATCGACGCCTCACGAATGTCTTGGTGGTCACGCTACAACTTCAAGCGCACTCGAAGTCAACGCAGTCCAACCCCTACCTTCGATGGATACCCGGGCACCCCAACGCCCGGTATCGTGGCCATTACACCCAAACCTACGGAGTCATCATGGCCGAACAGGGCAACTGGCATGCAACCGCCCAAGACGCGCTGACCGCCGCCGAAGCAGCCAGCCGAAAGTACCACGTCGCCTTTCGCCACGGGACGCTGGAGGCCGGTATGTATGCCCCG
>CAZDZP010000278.1:0-3646 GCA_964509855.1 uncultured Anaerolineaceae bacterium
GCAACTTGCGCGGCGTGACAGCGTTCTTCGATAGCGAGTGGGGCGACCGCGTCGGGGCGTTCGTTAGCGCCGATATCCCCGTGCGCGGAGCGATCGTGCACGAAACCGTCGCCAGCACGAAGTGGACCGTGCGCATCACCGGTCCCGGTGGGCATGCCTGGGACGATGGGGGCGTGTTTAGCCCCATCCATGCGGCCGCACTGGCAGCTGCACGCATCGCGCTCATCGAAATGCCGAACGATCCCCGGAGCGTCTGCAACATCGGTCTCTTCAACGCGGGGCGGTCCATCAACGCCATCCCCGAAGAGGCGGAGTTCCATGTGGACCTGCGGTCGGTGGACCCGGCAATGCTTGTCTCCCTTGGCGAGCAGCTCCGGGCGGCCGCTGAGGACGGATTTCGCGAGTACTCATTGCTGGCAAGGGGCGAGGGCGAGTTGAGCGTCACTATCGGTGGTGAGCGACCGGGCGGTTCGATCCCCCGCGATCACAGGCTCGTCGCCGCGGCGACCGCGGCCCTGGCCGACGAAGGCTTTGCGGCGCGCTACGGACCGGGCTCCCTGGACGCGAACCTGCCGCTGTCGCGAGGCATCCCCGCCATTGGGATTTCGTGGGGAGGCAGTTCGAAGAAGCTCCACTCAGAACGCGAAACCTATCGACCCGCAGGCCGCGTCGAAGGCGTGCGGGCGCTGCTGAGGCTCGCGGCGACCTTCCGGCCGTAGGCTCCTGGAAGCCATCCGCTTTCACAGAGCCTTAACCTCGCCACCGTACAAGCCAAAGGGAGATCCCCTTTGGAGAACTGTACGTGATTCGAACTCGACACATGGTCGCGGCGGCGGTGTTCGCCGCGGTACTCGCGGCCCTCGTAGTGCTGCCCGGCTGGCAATCGGTTGCACCAAAAAGCGCAGCTGCCCAATCGGGCGAAGGCGTTCGCCTTACGCTGCTCCATAACAACGACGGCGAGTCTTCGCTGCTGCCACTCAGCAACCCGGTGCAGGTTGGCGATTCGACAGTCCAACTGCCTATCGGTGGCATTGCAGCCTTCAAGACAGTGATGGAGCGCGAAGTGGCTGACGCGCGGGCGGACGGAAACGCTGTCCTGACCGTCTATGCGGGGGACGCCTTCCTTGCGAGTTCCACGCTGGTGTGCGGCCAGGACCCGGCCTATCCGCTGTTCGACGCGGTTGCGCAACGCGAACTCCCCTATGACGTTCATGTCATCGGAAATCACGAGTTCGACTACGGCCCGGATTTCCTCCTCGAATTCATCAACGCATTCGGGGGCACGCAGCCCTTCCTCAGCGGCAACCTCGACTTCTCGGGTGAAGGCGCCTTCGATGGCCTGGTCGCGCAAGGCGGAATGCTTACCCTTCCCCTGGGCGACGGTCGCGTGGTGGGAACCATGGCTAGTTTTGTCGACGTCGAAACCGGCGCAGAGATTGGCATCGTGGCGGCGACAACCTGGATGCTGCCCACGATTTCGTCGCCCCGGAACGTGGCGCTCACGAGTTCAGATCTCGCAACGACGGCCGCGCTGCTGCAGATGCAGATCGACGAACTGCTCGATTCGGGCATCAACAAGATCATACTCGTGAGTCACCTGCAGGACATCGACAACGACCGCGGACTCGTCGGCCTGCTGAGCGGCGTCGACATCGCTGTGGCCGGCGGCGGAGACGAACTGCTGAACAGTCCCGCTATCGATGACTCACTCGAACTGCTTCCCGGCGAGTCGTCCGACGCCTACGGCACCTACCCGCTGGAACAGGCCGACGCGGATGGCAACACGGTCTACATTGTGACGACCGGCGGGAACTACAAGTACCTCGGCCGAATCGATGCAGACTTCGACGAAGACGGCAACATCGTGGAGATAATCGCCGAGAAGTCCTACCCTCGCCGGGTCGTGCCGATGAGCGACGTGGCTACCCAGCTTGGCATTGACGACGCGGTGACGCCCGACAGCAGTCTGATTTCGAACATCGCGGAGCCGTTGGAAGAATGCGTCGCCGAACTCGCCACCACAGATGTGGCGACCACCGAAGTACTGCTTGACGTTTCGCGGCCCGCAGTGCGCGGTGGCGAGTCGAACTCAGGCAACCTCATCGCCGACGCGTTCATCGCAACCTACGACCGCTACCACGCGGACCTGGGGCTCCCGGCCCGTGGTGGTTCGAACCCCGTTATCGCGGTCCAAAACGGCGGCGGGATTCGCCAGAACGCGGGCGATGTGCTCCCTCGCAGTGGCACCACGCCGGGCAGCATCACGCGGCTCGACACGCTGGACGTGCTGCCCTTCGCCAACTTCATCACCGTTGTGAACAACGTTACGCCAGCTGACCTCAAGGTCATCTTCGAACGGTCGGGCGAAGGCCTCCCGGGCGAAGGCGGACAGTTCCTGCAGGTCTCCGGGCTCACAGTGAACTTTGACCCCAATCAGCCAGTTGGCAGCCGTGTGGTTGCCCTCGAGCTGGCCGACGGGACGGCGATCGTGAACGACGGCGTGGTCGTTCCCGGTGCGCCCACCGTGCGCGTTGTGACAAACAACTTCACGGCGGACGGCGGAGACAACTACCCCACCTTCGCCAACAACGCGGACAAACTACAGCTGCCGAGCTCGTACGAACTCTCGCTCCGGGAGTACCTGGAGGAGATTGGGACGATCACGGCGAGCGATGTTCGCTACGCTCCCGGCGGCGAGGGCCGCATCGTGATTCTCCCGATCGTGGAGATGACCCCCACACCGGAACCGACCACACCCGCGGCGACGCCAACGGCACCTGCCGCAACTCCCACGCCGACCATGGCCGCGCCGCGGCCCCCGAACACCGGTGGCGGGACCGCCGGTGACGGCGCTCCAATCGAGCTGGTGCTTGCCGCTCTACTGGCGCTGCTTGCTGGCGGCACGACACTGGCCCTGCGAAAGCGCTAGCCAAACCAGGCCGTCTTTTAGCGAACGCCCTTCCTTCGCAGGAGGGGCGTTCGTGTTTCAGTGAATGTCGCGGCCGGGCGTCACCACGGCCTGCATGACATCGTTCGAGACTTCGAAGCCGAACCGCTCGTAGAGGGTACGGCTCCTATCGGTCGGCCATAGAATGGCGGAATCGGCCCCGATTTCGCTGGCGAAGTCCATTGCTGCCTTGACGAGCGCTTCGCCGAGCCCGGACCCACGGTCAGTGGGCGCCACGTAGACGTTAGTGATGTAGACGTGGGTCTCGGGCTCTGGAACCGGGTTGGGAATCTTCTCGATGACCTGCAGCCAGAGATTCCCGGCGAGCCGGCCGTCAGCTTCTGCGACCCAGCAGCGCCAGGTTGAATCGCCCGAAAGGCGGGGGAGCATCCACTGGCGGCAGCGTTCGAGGAATTCCTCGCGGGGCTCGGCCGATTCGCCGGTGTTTTCCACGCGGAACTGCCACCGCAGTTCGGCAAGGGCGGCCGCGTCGGCGGGCGTGGCGAGTCGGACGACGGGAGCAGGCTGCACGGCGCAATCGTAGCCCCGCCGGTTTGAGCCTGCGAGCCGAGCTTGCCAGACTTGGGCCAACCGCACCGCTGGAGTACGCTCATGGCCCGACCGCTGGAAGACATCACAATCCTCGACCTGACCTGGGTGCTCTCCGGCCCATTTGCCAGCATGGTGCTGTGCGACCTC
>CAZDZP010000279.1:0-3645 GCA_964509855.1 uncultured Anaerolineaceae bacterium
CAAACACGGCACAATGGAAGGTCCATGAAGCGTATTGCGCAGTTGAGCTACCACACGAGCCCGTTCGCCAGTCTTGGCGGGCGGGCTTCCGGCGGTATGAACGTGTACGTGGCCGAACTTTCGCGCGAACTGGCGCGGCTCGGCTACGAAGTCGACATCTTCACGCGGCAGGATGGCACCGGTCCGGCAGTTGACGAGATCGGCCCCGGGCTGCGGCTGATTCGCATCGATGCAGGCCCCGCCACCGACGACGAAAAGGAAGGGCTACCGGCCCACATCGGCCAGTTCGTTCGCAACGTAGCCTGCTTCGCCGATTCGGAAGCGCTGCGCTACGACCTGGTGCACAGCCATTACTGGCAGAGCGCGCGGGCGGGGGTGCAACTGGCGAAGCACTTCAACGCGCCGCACGCGGTGATGTTCCATACGCTTGGCGAGGTGAAGAACCGCGCCCGGATAAGCGAACAGGAGCCGCGGCATCGCATTGTGCACGAGAGGCTGGCGGTGCGCCGCGCCGACGTTGTCGTGACCGCGAGCGAACACGAACGCGGATTGCTGAGCCGCTACTACGGCGCGCGCGAAGAGCGGATGGTCACCATCCCCTGCGGCATCGACCTCGACCTGTTCCAGCCACGCGACCGCGCCGAATCGCGCCGCCAGCTCGGGCTGGCCGCGGACGTACCGGTGTTGCTGTGGGTAGGACGCCTGGAGAAGCTGAAGGGCGTCGACATCCTTATCGAGGCGCTGTCGCAGGTGGAGGTGCCGGGTGCGCAACTGCTGATCGTGGGCGGCGACGACCACGCCGCAGAGCTGAAGCGGGAACTCGTCGAGCAGGCCACCGCCGCAGGACTCGCTGACCGCGTGCGCTTCGAAGGCGCGGTGCCGCACGACGCTCTGCCCGCCTACTACTCAGCAGCCGACGTTTGCGTGATGCCCAGCTACTACGAGAGCTTTGGGCTGGCGGCGGTGGAGGCGATGGCCTGCGGGACGCCGGTGGTAGCCTCGCGCGTGGGCGGGTTGATATCGACGGTCACGGATGGGGTGACCGGCTACCTCATCCCTTGGCGCTGCCCGGAGCCCTTCGCGGAGAAGCTGGAAGTACTGCTGCGCAACCCGGAGCTGCGGGCGAACTTTTCGCGGGCGGCGCGCACTTCGGTGCAGAAGTACCGGTGGAGCACCGTGGCTCTCGCGGTGACGCGCCTCTACGATCGGCTCGAAGCCGAACATCGTGATGCCGAAGGACGGCGCTACGAATCGTTCGGCAAAGAGGCCTATGAATCGGCGTTGCTCGCCGGGGGAAGCGCGTAGGCACTGCTTTGTCGAACGCACTTCGACGCGATGGCACCGTCGCCTTCTTCTACTCGAACGAAGGACCATCTCTTGAACGGATGCGGGTGCACATACGCCGGGGCGGCGGTAGCGCGAAGATTTGGCTGGAACCGGAAGTTAAGCTGCACATTGCCTACGGAATGACCCGAAGCGAAGCGCGTGACGCGCTGAACCTCGTGACCGAGAATCTGCGAGAATTGAAGGATGCGTGGAATGACTACTTCGGCCGATAGCAAAGCAACCTCGGAGCCCGTGCAGTTCCGGGGCTTACTCCTAATCCCTGTTTCCTCGGTCCCGGACGTTGCGATTGAGGTTGCACGAGGAGAAAGCGTTCGCGTGACCCTCGGACCATGGACCGCCGAGCCGTACACCCTCGAAGGGCATGATGTCTCGTTGCACGAGGATGCCGGGCTGCGCTACGTGGATGCGCCGGATTTGCTCGAGATACGTGCCGTCAATGGCGAGTACGCGGTCGTGGGCCCCGGCGTGTACGTGCTAAGCGGTGTCCCAGGCATGGGAGGAGTCAGCGAGGCACTGGCGAGCGAGGTGGCAATCCAGAATGGGCGCCTCGTCGTCGTCTTTCGCGACGGCCGGGAGCTGGCCGTCCCACTTTCGATGTTTCCACGCCTCGCCGGGGCATCGGAGGAAGACCTTCTGCGCTTCGAGCTTTCGGGCGGCGGGCGAGGCATCCACTGGGACCGGTTGAACGAAGACATCAGCGTGGCTGGCCTGCTGGCAGGTTTCGTCCACGACAGGGCGAAGGCAATAGGGACGTAGCGACTTCACATGACAAAGAAGCAAGACACGAAAAAGAAGAACGACAAAAAGAAGACCGTCACCGTACAGACGCCGCTCGGCGCCATGCAGGCGGAGCCCCTCCCACCGATTGAGGGGCCGGGGAACGCGATGGTGATCATGGCGCACCCGGACGATGCCGAGTTCCTGTGCGGGGGCACCGTGGCGAAATGGGCCGCCGAAGGCTGGAACATCACCTACGTAGTAGTGACCGGCGGCGACAAAGGGACGCACGACGAAAGCATGCACCCGGAAAAGCTGGCTGCTATCCGCGAAGAAGAGCAACGGCAGGCGTGCCGCGTGCTCGGCGCGAAAGATTGCCTTTTCCTCGGCTACCCGGACGGGTTCACCGTAGACGACCACGAACTGCGGGGAACGATCGTCCGCCTGTTGCGACGCTACCGGCCGGACGTAGTCATCACGTGGGACGCCTACCGGGGGACCTTCAACCATCGCGATCACCGGACGATCGGCACCGTGGTGTCGGACGCTATCTACCCGCTCGTGCGCGACCGGCTGTTCTACCCGCAGGACGAAGAAGATGGGCTTGGCGCGCACCAGGTGAACGAAGTGCTGCTGGCAGGAACAACCAACGCCGACTACGTGGTGGATGTGACCGATCACTGGGAAACGAAGGTGGACGCGATCCTGTGTCATACCAGCCAGATGGGCGGCCGCACCAAGGACGATTTTGTGCGGATGCGCAAGGAACAGCAGGAGCGCGAGGGGCCCGGCAAGCCCGTTGAGGAGCGCTTCCGGCGTTGGCGGATTGGCCAACCGATGCGCGCCCAGCAGGACGCAGGGGCGAACGGTCGCATCAAGAAACAAAAGAAAGCAGGAGCGAAGGCCTGATCAGCCCGGATAAGAAAAAGGGGCCGTGAGATTCACGGCCCCTCTCTGTATGTGCCGAGGGGGTGGCTACTTCTTGCCGGGGCGAACGCGGTAGACGCTACGGACATCGCCCTTCGAGCGATGTTCCAGCACTTCGATCTTTCCATCGGGGAAGGCTGCGCGAATGGGCGCGGTCTCGAGTTCCCAGACACCTTCGACGACTTCGGCGAGCCCGGCCACAGGACTATGGTTGAGGGAAAGGAGCACCGAACCATCGTCCTGCATTTCCATGGTGGGCAGGTAGTGAATGTCTTCGTAGTACTGCGCCAGCTGGTTGAAGCGGTCTTCCACGCGGACAGCGCGCATGTTGAAGCGTGCCTGCGCTTCACTCTCTTCAGCCTCTTCGGAAAGGGCCTTCTTCACCGCATCGGGCTGGGTACGCTGGAGCCGCGCCAGGAGCCGGAAGGCAAGGTCGCCAGCGGTGGAAGGGAAGAGTTCGTCGCCCTTGCGGGTGAGTCGATACTCACGTGGGCGGCGTCCGCGGCCGTCGCGCGGCTGCCCTTCGTACGTTACGTAGCCCTCGGCGGCGAGCAATGCCAGCTGGTGGCGAACGGCTCCCGGCGAAAGGCCAAGGTGATCGGCGAGCGACTCAACGGTCACCCCGGTCATGAGTTTGAGTTCGAGTAGAATGTC
>CAZDZP010000280.1:0-3639 GCA_964509855.1 uncultured Anaerolineaceae bacterium
AGATGAGTGCGTTCTTGCCCTTCAAGCTGTCCATCGCGCGAGAATACCGCGAAACCCGGCTAGAAGCGGTATTGCTACAATGTGGGCATGTCCACGACGCACAGGATCACCATCGAAGTCAGCGACGAGGAGTACAAAACCCTCCAGTCTCGTGCTGAGGATGAAGGCACGTCCCTTGGCGAACTCGCACGGCGATGCCTGTTCAACGGTGCCGAAAAAGATCTGCCCCAGCGCGACGCCGCCGGCAAGTGGGAATCAGCCCTCGCCATCGCTGGCGAGTTGCGGGCGACTGTGAGGCCCTTCGCTCCTGGCGAGTTCTCGAAGTTCCTCGATGAACTCCGAGAGGATCGCAACGCCCGCCCGTCGTGGCCGTAGTTGTCGATGCCAGCGCTCTCCTCGCCATTGCGCTCGAGGAATCGATAGCGTCGGACCTACGTCGCCGGTTGGCGACCTACACCACGGAGCAGCATGAGTTCTACGCTCCCGTTCTCATCGTCTACGAATTCGCTAGCGGTATCGCGAAAGCGGCTACGCGCGGCCGTTTGAACCATAGCGAAATTGGTACGGCCTCGGCCTTCATCGAAGAGGTACCGCTCAATCTGCGTTTCACCTTCGATGTGGTTGCGCCAGCGATAGCCCGTGCGGCTAGCGTTGGCCGTCTGAATGCATACGATATGTTCTATATCGAGATGGCGCTCGAACTCGAAGCGGTCCTGCTGACGATCGATTCAAGTCTCGCCTCCATCGCACGAGAAGCCGGTGTAGTTGTCGATGGCCCAAACTGAACCTACCCTCACCCCCTGGCCCCACACCGATCCGCCGACCGAAGCCGCGCTCAATGCCGCCCTTGCCGGCGAAGGCCTCGCGCCGCACTGGTGGGGCAACGGCCCGGACGACCGATACGACCGCCTCGACCTCCCACCCTTCACCACCCACTCCGCCGCCGACGGCCCGACCGGCACCCGCTGCGTCGAAGGCTGGCGGCAGGAATAGCTGTTTCACGAACGATCCCTGCCGCGAACACTGCACGCTTCGCGTCAATCTAATTCGCTGCCGCTCGCACGTCGTCAACGGTCAGACCCAACAACGTCTCCGGCATTCGTCCGTCGGGAAAGTGCGCGATATGCCGCTTAGGGATCACGAACTCAAGCGACCCGTCGTCCAGTACGCGCGCGATGGCAACATCATCCACAGGTCCAATCTCAAGCATCGCATCGCTCGATCCGGCAGTGCCGTCAAGGTTCCACACTCCGAACATCAGGTATCTCCCACCATCTACCAGCGTCGGAAGGTCGAAATACTTGATGTCGACTTCGGCATCGACTGCCGCTGAGTGTGGAAGATAGAGCGTATGCCCCCAGGTGTACTCCACCGGTTCGGGGACAGGACCGTTCCGCACCAGGAACTCGACTTCGGTGAAGGTCCACCGGACTGCTTCGAAGCGTGCGTTCGCGTAGTCAGTGCCCTCGACGTTGGCAAGTGGCAAATCGACGGACGACCGGTGGTCCAAAGTACCAATGAACACTACATCCGACCTGGCCACCAGGGCTCCGAGGTCTGGAGCCGGCAACGTGAGAATGAAGGTGCTGGTCTCCAGTTTCGTTTCGCCCGAACCTCGTGGAAGAACGAGGTACCCAACGGCGATCACCACAAGACCGGTGATCACAGCCAGCAGTCCGGCGAGCCGCCTATCCATCAATCCCATTTGATCTGCCACGCGCTGTCTTCATGAAAACGATACAGCATTCGTTCGTCGTCAGGACTTCGCCGTGCTGGCGGCTTGATGTTCGCTACAATGCCCCTCCCACAGGAGGCGCACATGTCCGAACACCAACCGCTCCCCGCTACGGCCGATGTCGTCATCATCGGCGCCGGCATCGTCGGCTCGTCCGCCGCGTACTACCTCGCGAAGCGCGGGAAGTCCGTTGTGCTGCTGGAAAAGGGCGCGGTGGCCAACGAACAGTCCAGCCGCAACTGGGGATGGGTGCGCCAGAACGGACGCAACCTCAAAGAACTCCCGCTCGGTATCCACTCGCGCCAGCTCTGGGAGGGCCTCGAAGCCGAGCTCGGCCAGCCCCTCGGCTGGGCGCAGGAAGGTAACATCGACATCGCCACCATCGATGACGAGATGGACTACTTCCGCCGCTGGCAAACCGGCGCCACTGCAATTGGCCTCGAAACCGAAATCCTCTCCGAAGGTGAAGTGCGCGAGCGCGTTCCCGGGCTCACCGGCCCGCTGGTCGGCGGCATCTTCTCCCCCTCCGATGGCCAGGCCGACCCCCATCGCGTCGCGCCAGCCTTCGCCCGCGCAGCCTCCGGCCTCGGCGCTTCGCTCCACGAAAACATCGCCGTCGAAACGGTCCTCACCGAGAATGGCACCGTCACCGGCGTCCGCACCGATCGAGGCGACATCGCCGCGCCCGTCGTCGTGGTCGCGGCCGGCGCCTGGTCGACCCGCCTCCTCTGGAAGCTCGGGCTCAAGCTGCCGCAGCGGCCGATCCGCAACACCGTTCTCGCCACCACGCCCACCGCGCCACTGCACCGCACCGTCGTTTGGGCCGAAGGCTGCGCCATCCGCCAGGACGACACCGGCCGCTTCATCCTCTCCGGTGGCGGCCCCAGCGACACCGATGTCGGGCTGGACCTCGCCCGCTTCCCCCGCCAGTTCGCCGGCAATATGCTCGACGCGCGCCGCCGCGGACAACTCCGCCTGCGCTACGGCCGCCACACCGCTGCCGACCTGCGCACCGGCATTCGCAACACCGCGCCCTACGCCCACCCGTGGAAATACGTCCGCAACCGCGAGCCCTCGCCGAACCTGCGCAGCGCCTGGCGTACCTTCAACACCTTCCGCGAGCTGTTCCCATCCATCCAGGACATTGGCATCGAGCGCACCTGGGCCGGCCACATCGACTACACGCCCGACGCCGTTCCCGTGCTCGAACGGCTGAACAGCCCCGGCGGGCTCGTCGTCGCCACCGGCTTCAGTGGTCATGGTTTCGCCCTCGGACCCGGTGGTGGCTCCGTCGCCGCCGAACTCGCAGCCGGCGAAACGCCCTCGCTGGACCTGCACACCTTCCGCCTCTCCCGCTTCGCCGAAGGCCAGACCCACGCCGGCGAGCTGCACTTCTAGCTCGCTGTCACCGCGAACATGGTCTTCGAAGCCTTCCTGATCACCACCGTCTTTCGGCTCGTCGCGTCGCTAACGGTTCTGCGATGGGCCTTTGCCGGTGGCCTCATCGCCATCGGCGCCGACCTCACCGACAAGGTCCTCATCAACCTCATCGACGTCGGTTTCATGCGCCACTACCAGGTGTGGGACAAGGTTATCGACCAGGTCTACATGCTCGCCTTCCTCGTTGTGGCGTGGAGCTGGGGCGGCCTCGCCCGTAACGTCAGCGTCGCGCTCTTCATCTTCCGCATCCCCGGCGTGCTGCTCTTCGAACTCACGAAGACCCGGGAGGTGCTGCTGTTCTTCCCCAACGTCTTCGAATTCTGGTTCATCTTCATGGCCGGCATGTTTCACTACCGCCCCGGCTACCAGCTCACGAAACAGCGCGCCGCTCTCATCGTCGGCTTCCTCACCATCCCCAAGCTCTTCCAGGAATGGTTCCTCCACTGGTACCGCTGGCTCGACAC
>CAZDZP010000281.1:0-3631 GCA_964509855.1 uncultured Anaerolineaceae bacterium
CTATCCACGAGGCCCGGGTGGTCTGCGAAGCTGAGAGGCCCGGTGCTGACCACGTTGTGCAGCACGGGTTCGTTCCATACGAAGGTCACTGAACCACCCGCTGCAATGTCCACGCGCGAGGGTCCGAACGTCTGCGGGTTCAACCCAATTGTGGCCGATGACGGGAAAGCCGGTGTCGGGGTGGGCGGCACGGGTGTCGCGGTCGGCTGCGGAACGGGGGTGTTCGTGGGAATCGGCTGCGAAATCACCGTTGTCGGTGTCACCACCGGCGCATTGGTGGACGTGGCCGCCGCAGCGGTAGTTGGCGTTGCCGCGGCCGAAGGCTCGGGGGTCGCCGTCGCGGTGGCCGAAGGCTCAGTCGTGGAGGTCGCGCCGGGGGTGCGCGTCGCGGTAGCAGAGGGCGCCGTCGTGTTCGTTGGAGCAGCCACAGATGGACTCGCGGCGGCTTCCGTGGGCGTGCTTGTGGGCGTGGGGGCGCTTTCGGAAGAACCGCCGCATGCGACCAACAGGGCACTGGCAAGGCCAGCAACGACGATGGGGGCGAGTTTCGTCGTGAACAGCTTCATTGGGTGACTCGTTCAGTTGGACAGAATAAAGGCCGGGACCCTCGGAAGAAGACCCCGGCCCATACTCGTTACGTTAGCGAGCTAGCGGCGTACGCGGCCAGCCACAACAGTAGCGCTACCAAGGGCGAGCGCAATCACCCCCAGAAGTACCATGCCCATTGAGACACCGCTGGTTCCCGTCGCACCGCTACCGGTGGCGGGCGGGCCCGGCGGGGCCATCGTCGGGGCAACAGTCGGCACCTGTGTCGGCGCCTGGGTCGGTACGGCCGTCGGCTGTGCCGTCGGTTCCGGGGTCGGCTCTTCGCCGGCTTCTTCTACAACCAGCTGGCCAACCTGGCCCTGGTCCGCATGCAACGCGCAGTAGAAGTCGTAGGTGCCGGCCGCATCGAAGGTGATTTCGTAGCTGGTGCCGCCGTCCCAGTCGGTGCCGAGGATGCCGCTGTGCACAAAGCCTTCGCCATCCCAGCCGTTATCGAATTCGGTTACCGGCAGTTCGAAGGGGTCGCCGCCCGGGTAGGGGCCAAAGGTCGCGCTGTGCGGCACGAAGCCTTCGTTCACGAAGCGAACGGTGTCGCCAACCTCCAATGTGGTGCCAGGCGGGAAGAACTGCATCGCAACGCCAACGATTGCTTCGGCGCCGATCTGGATCTCGTAGGTCTTCGTTCCGTCTTCGTTGTCGATCACGGTTTGCGGCAGATTGCCAACAGTCGCCGCGAGCGCGACGAGTGCCGAATAGGCTTCTTCGTATTCGAGCGCGGCAGCGATGTCGATGACGAGCTGCGTGTCCGCATCCTCGTCGTCGTCGGCAACGTGCACGGTGCCAACCATGTTCGGGTGAAGCACGCACCAGATTTCGTATTCGCCCGCTTCATCGAAGCGCACGGAGAACGTTGGCGGGTCTTCCGGGTTGCCGTAGATCAGTCCAGAGCTGAAGTAGGTTTCTCCATCGAACTCCAGGACATCGTCTTCCGGGTTGGAAGGCATGGTCGGGTCGCCTGTTGGAACACCGAAGGAAACGGTGTGCGGTTCGTACCAGGGGAATTCCCACGTCACTGTGGTCCCCGTCTCGATGAACAGCTCCTCGGGAAGGAACAGGTCGACGGAATAGCCGGATGGCAACCCCTACGCGATGGTCGCTACTGACGAAGGCTTCTACGTAAGCGATGGCAACCACAACCGCATCTACTTCGTGGCGCTCGACGGCGAGGTCACCGAAGTCATTGCCTGGGGCAACACCGTGCCCACCGGCCTCGCTCTCGGCGAAGATGGAACCCTCTATGTGGCCGAAATCGGCCCGGTACCGCACACGCCGGAAGAAGGCCGGATCATCGCCGTCGACGTCGAAGCCGGCGAATCGGAAGTGCTTGCTTCCGGCATCTCCTACCTCATCGGCCTTGCCTTCGGTGAAGACGGCACGCTCTACGCCGTCAGCATGGGCGACGAGCCGGACGAGAACACCATGGCCCCGGCCGTGCCGTTCAGCGGCAAACTCATCCGCGTCGAAGCCAACGGGGACCTCACCGTGCTGGTCGATGGCTTCATGTTGACAACCTCGCTCGACATTGCCGACGACACCGCCTTCCTTGTTGGCTTGAGCGGCGAAGTATGGAAGGTCGAAGGCGTTTCCGAACTCGACGAGTACGTTCCGCCGACACCGGTCCCGACTGAGGTACCGACCGAAGCCCCGACCCAACAGCCAACGGCTGTCCCGACGGCTACTTCGGTTCCGCCGACGGCGACCATCCCCGCTCCCCGCCCGCCGGCCACCGGTAGCGGCATGGACGGCACCAGCACCACCACGTGGACGCTTGGCGCAATCGCCCTGCTCATGCTGGCCGCTGGCGGCTCGCTCGCCATCAGCACTTCGCGGCGCAAGGGCTAAACCGTTCGCGCCACTGGCGCACAACGGTCCAATCGGCACCATCGAAGGGGCGCACCAACCGGTGCGCCCCTTCTTCGTGTTCGCGCGAAGCAATCCCCAAACGGAGTCCCGGGCCGTATGCGCCGATGCATGCCAGTGCTGGCAGCCCTCGCTTTGTTTGCCGCCGTTTCCTGTGGCGGCGAATCCGCGCCAGCTGCGCCTTCCACCCCGGCGGCCACCGTCGCGCCAACCATCCCCGCCGGCGACGTCATCGTCGACGCCACCGCCGACAACCGCTGGGACCCAGAAACGCTCACCATCGCCGTGGGCGAAAGCATCACGTTCCGCTGGTTTGGCCCTGTGCCGCACAACGTCCGTATCGATGGGCTCATCAACACGCCTGTAACGGCCGCGGGGCAATACCGCGTCACCTTCGAAACGCCCGGTACCTACGCCTACATCTGCGACGTCCACCTCGCCACCATGGTCGGCACGCTAACTGTTGAATAGCGACGCCTGTCGCATATGGCCGCCGTGCTAGAAAGCGCCGTGCCGCCCTTCGCCGGCGGCAAAGCGAGCAGCACCTTCCCGCGTTTCGCCCGATCGGATGGTTTCGATACCGTGGTGGTACTCGTTGTCCAGCGCCTCGTCCAGGGGCATAGACCACTGTTCATAGGCTGACATGCGGTCGCTTCGCAGGCACCGCTGCGGAAACGCGGCAAGTTGCTGCGCGAGTTCCCTGGCCGCCTCCAGCGCGTGGCCCTTCGGCACGATGCGATTGGCCAGACCCATCATCCGCGCCTCCTCCCCACTCACTCCGCGCCCGGTGAGAATGAGGTCCATGGCGTGGCTGTGGCCAATCAAGCGGGGCAGCCGGATCGTGCCACCGTCGACGAGCGGCACGCCCCAGCGGCGGCAAAACACCCCGAACACGGCGTCCTCCGCAGCAACACGCATATCGCACCAGGCGGCCAGTTCAATGCCGCCCGCCACCGCGTGCCCTTCGACAGCCGCGATCACCGGCTTGCGAAGCAACATGCGCGTGCAACCGAGCGGGCCGTCCCCTTCCGCGGTGGTGCGGTTGCCCCGCCCCTCCGCCACGCCTTTCAGGTCGGCGCCTGCGCAGAAATAGCCGCCGGCGCCGGTCAGAATCGCAACAGCCAGCGCGTCGTCTTCGTCGTATCGCCGGAAAGCCTCGGCCAGT